>CAYIDG010000027.1:0-5990 GCA_964362055.1 uncultured archaeon
GTTTTCAAAAACACGAACAGAAGCTACAAGGATTTGCCACTGAGGTTGGCTGAACTGGGTCTGGTCAGCAGGAATGAATTGAGCGGTGTGTTGTCCGGCTTGTTTAGGATGAGGGTGTTTACCCAAGACGATGCGCATATTTTTGCAACGCCGGAGCAGTTGGTTGTGGAAATAGATGAGGTTGTAGATGTGGTTGATTATTTCTATAAGGTTTTTGGCTTTGAATATCATGTCGAATTGTCTACGAAACCTGAGAAGTCGATGGGCTCGAAAGAGATTTGGGACAAGGCTGAGAGTGCATTAAAGAAGTCGCTGGAAAAGAAAAAAATAAAATTCAAAACAAATGCTGGTGAGGGCGCTTTCTACGGACCAAAAATTGATTTTCACATCAAAGACTCCCTAGGAAGAACCTGGCAGTGCGCAACAGTCCAAGTCGATTTCATGCAGCCTGAAAGATTTGATTTGGGATATGTAGGTGAGGATGGCAAGTTGCACAAACCTGTAATCATCCATAGGGTTGTTTACGGCAGCATAGAGAGATTCTTAGGAATTTTGGTCGAACACTTCAAAGGCAAGTTCCCTGTTTGGCTATCTCCAGTACAAGCCAGAGTTCTGCCGATATCAGATGACAATTTAAAATATGCTGAAAGCGTTCTGGGGGTATTGAGGGAGAATCTTATTCGTGTGGAGATTGATAGAGCGTCGTCTACTATCGAAAATAAAATCAGGAATTCTCAGCTACAAAAAATTCCATTCATGTTGATTGTTGGTAAAAAGGAGGAAGCTAATAAAACTATAGCTGTTAGAACGCTGGATGGGAAAACAAAATATGGTGTGAAGTTGGATGAATTTGTGAAACAAGTTCAGGATGATATTAAAAAGTTCAAGTAAGTTACCCTACTGACTTCGAATTATTCCAAGCCAGCTTAAACAAAGGCTCCAAAACTTCTTTAGCGGCATGCTCGCTCTTGCTCCATATGGCCAAATCTTGAGTTGCATGCACTGTCTTGTAGTCTGTCAAAGCGAAAACAAGCTCCCTGCCATCGACAACAACGAATCTGCCTGATACCGGCAATTCCTTGTCGTTAACATTCCTAACCTCAGCCACACCGCTTAGAGTCTTTACAGCATCCACGCATTTTTCTGTGTTTGTTGCCAAGACCTTTATGTCTACACCCTTATCGTTGGCTTTCTTCAAAATATCATAATGATGCTCGACCAACTCGTTCAAACCTTCTGGCGTGGTAAGGATGTTTATTTTCTTATCAGCTTCCTTGAACATCGATGTCATTTGCTGGTGGACTGAGTATCTGCCTTTCAAAGTTCCTGTGAATTCTTCCGGGGCGACAACCTTCAGTCCCTTGGTGAAAATTTCATTTAATTCCTTCAAAATTGGCGATGATTTCAAGTCGTCCATCCTTTCCTGAGCGATTTCGAAATCTTCCTCCATCCTCTTCTTGGCCCTTTCCAATGCCTGCTCAGGGGCGATGGCAACATATTTCAATGGCTTGGATGGCTGGGCTGTAACAAAGCCTTTGTCTGCCAATGACTGCAGAATGTCGTAAGTCCTGCTTCTGGGGACATTGGCTATCTCAGATAATTCGCCGGCTGTGGAAGTGCCACGAGCCAAAAGTGCAACCCAGAGCCTTCTTTCGTATAAATTCAGCCCGATTCCCTTCAGGGCATCCATTGTTTTGTTCGAAGCTAAGGCCATTTAATCACTTGATTTATTAGAAATATGCTTTTTTTAAGCATTTAAATGTTTGTGTTACTGAACAATAACAATAAAAACCGCAATGGATTTAAAGCTTTTTACTTAATAGATTAGTTATAACAATGGTTCTATGGCAATAACATGGCTTCATCCAAGAAGGAGGTTTACAACAAAATTTTACATTACTGGAGGAAGCGTTGACTGGATGGATTTGGGCGAATATTTAAGATGTTTAGGATACCCTAGAAACCAGAGTAATGTTGAGACCTGGATTTATCGTGGCGGTCATTATATTAATTTCGAAAATAAAGAATCAGATTCTGTCATTACACTTTTAAGGTATATACAAGATCCAGAATGCATTTCACATCATATACCAGGACTAATAGCTCATATAGAACACACAGATCCACAAGCTATAATCGAAATTGAAGAGGGTATAGTAAGATCTTTCCCACAATATGAATTTGTAAGGTATTTGAGGCCTAATAAACCCGTTTTCTAAATAAGGGCTTAAGTTTTATCCCGACTTTCCTTGGCTCTTGTATAGGGATTTAACTCTTTCTAGTGTATCTGTCCCATTTGGTCCCTTGTCTTCACGCAATCTGATGAATCTTGGAAATCTCAATCCAAAACCAGACTCGTAATGTGGCGATTTTTGTATGTTTTGATATCCTACCTCTAAAACAATCTTAGGTTTAACATTCACTATTTTGCCTTTTTCAGAAATAATGATTTTTTTCAACTCTTTTGTCATTGATTTGTATTCATCTTCACTTAAGCCCGTTGAGATATTTCCACAGCTCAAAAAAATTCCTGTGGATGGATCTTTACATGCAATCTCGTAACTTGTCAACCATTTAGCTCTAGCACCCTCTCCCCATGTAGCGCCAATTATAACCAAATCAAGACTCTCCATCACGCCTTTTATCTTGTACATCGTGCCGACATGTCTTCCGAAAGTATAGACAGAATTTGGAACTTTCAACATCAAGCCTTCCTGCCTGTCCTTTACAGCCTCCTGGTAGAATTTTTCTATTTCCTTCACATCTTTGGTAATGATGGATTTGGTCAGTTGGAATTTTCCCTTGATTGGTTTCAACATTTTTTCCAGTTCTTCCCTTCTTTCTTTCAATGGTATGTTAAAAAATGATTTTCCATCGACATACATCAAGTCAAAAAGATTTATTTGAACCGGGATTTCTTTTACCATTTTCTCAATGTCATATTTCCTCTGTATCCTTTGTCCCAATGATTGGAATGGGAGTGGATAGCCTGTCTTTTGGTCTATCCCCAGTGCTTCTCCTTCGACTATGCATTCTTTCGCTTTCAAACTCTGTTTAGCCATCTCAACTATATCAGGAAATTGTTTGGTGACGTCCTCTTGCCTTCTTGTAAACAGCCAAATCTTATTATCCTGCTTTTCTATCACTATCCTTAGTCCATCATACTTATATTCGCAAATAACTTCCCCAAATTCATTGGTTACATCTTCAATTTTTTCTGCGGCAAGTCCCAACATGACTTGGATTGGTTTACCTAATTGAATGCTAACTTTTTGTAGTCCTTTGATTCCTTTTTCTTCAGCTATTTTTGCAACCTGTCCAAAATCATTAGTCAGGCCGTATGCATTCTCAACTGCACTGGTAGCATCTTTCTTCTCTTCCTTGCTGGAGTCTTTTTTGACTAAAAATGCCTGAATAATTGCATCTCTAATGATTCCTTCGGCAGCGCCAACGCGCAGCTCGCCCAGTATTGTCCTAACTATATAAATTGCTTCGCTTGGCTTGGCAGAAATTATCAATTCCGATATCAGATTCAATTTTTTGTCCTGAGAGCCTTCGCCTGCAATCGTTGCAAGCTTCTGCAGATTTTCAAAGACATGGTCTACAGTCAATTTCTTTTTCAAGAGGCTCGATTGCGTTTTTTTCTTCACGCACTGCTCTGCTGTCAACCCCAAGTCGCCGGTTTTCTTGAAAATATCCTCAACCCTTGATGGAGAGAACCCAGAAGCTTTGGATATTGCTTTAATCATCATCTGCGTTGCTATGCCCAATTCATATTCAGAATGGCTTGGGAAAACACGGCCTTGGAGGAGCAACACTATTTTTGATAGTTCGTTAAATGATATTGATTTCAGGAATTCTGCGATTATGTCTGTCTTGGCCAGCTTTGAAGATACAGACTCCAATTTCTCATATTTGCCAGCAAGTATAGAATAGTCCATCCAACCACGTAATATTTAGTTAAAGTATTGTTTAAATTTCTTACAGAAAAGGCTATAACAATGGAAAAATAATCTTATTTTGATAGCATGGATGTCTTCGAGGCTATATCCAAACTAAAGACTACTGTAAAAGAGTTTGATTCCAGGCCTGTGGACGACAAGGAGATTGGATTGCTTCTTTACATGGCGACGAGGATGAATTCCGCAGGCAACATACAGCCTTGGGAATTTGTTGTTGTCAAAGAAGATGGCCAGAAAAAGAAGCTTGCGGTGGCTGCCTTGAGGCAGAAGATTGTTTTTGACGCCCCTGTCGATATCGTGGTTTGCGCTAACATGGAGCAGGAACATCTAAGGTTTGACAAAAGAGGGACCTTGTATGGCGTGCAGGATACTGCTGCGGCTGTCGGCATTATCATGGTGGCTGCGAATGCATTAAGCCTGAGTGTTAATTGGGTTAGGGCGTTTGATGAGGAAGAGGTGAAGACGATTTTAGGCCTGCCTGATGAGTTGAGACCTATTGCTATTCTTGCTGTCGGATATCCTGCTTCTTCAAATGAAGAGGAAAGAAACCCATTCGAGCACATTACATGGGTTGACAAGTACGGGAAGAAATTCGAACTGGCGATAGCCACCAAGAAAGGCAGGGAAGAGGAGCATATCGCCAAACCATTAGGGATGATGATGGAAGATTTTGTGAAATCGCTTGAAAAGAAATTATCAGAGAAAAAGAGAAATAAAAAATGATATATGAAGATGTAAATTTAAGCCATTATAGAACTAAATCTAATGTAAGACGGTGAAACATTTATGAGACTATTATCTTTATTGACATTTGCTATAAGCCTGCTTCTGCTTTCACCAGCCATTTCGGCGCAGGAACCATTTGAAATATCTTTATCCACTTATGACCTATTCGCCTATTCCGGTGAGACGGCAACAGTCGAACTGACAATAACAAACAATCAGGAAAAACATGATGTTGTGTCAATTTCAATATTTCCCTCTTTCCAGAGTAAAATAAGCACATTCCCAGAAACAGCTGCGACAAACATGCCATTGCCGCCTAAAGGAACTAAGACTGTAACATTATACTTCACTGTCTTGTCTGAAGCCGAAGAGACGATATCGCCGGCGTTGTTTAAAGTTTTTGCAACCTCTGTCAAAGATGAAAAGGTTTCAACGAATAAAACCATACAAACCAATGTCTTGAGGACAAGCCCTGTCTATTTATCGGATTTGAGAATAAGCAAGTCCATCTTCAATCCGGAAGAAACTTTGGAAATAAGCAGTGCAGTCACAAACACGCGCAGCACGCCGTCGGACATATACAGATTGCAGATAGAGATAAAGAAGGGCGGCTCGCTGGTCAAGGGTTTTGATGAAACAATTTCGGAAATTCCGGGCAAGATATCGCAAACCATAAAAAAGACTCATACATTCGACAGGTACGCAGAGCCGGGAGTTTATTCCATATCAGCCAACTTAAGGGACAACCTGAACACGTTGATAGGTGCTAAGAGTTTGGACGTGAAGGTGAATGAGGTTAATAGAACTGTATCTGAAACTTCTCAGGATTTCAAGGTCTTGTCTGTGATTAAAACAATCAAAACAAAAAATGTCGGAAATGTTCCTACTTCATTTACTTTGAGGGAATATATACCGTCATTTGCCAAAGATTGGGTGGCTGCAGAAGGGGAGCCTAAGATAAACTTGGTAGGAAGTTTTGCAGTGTATGAATGGCCAATAACACTGGCTCCAAACCAAGAGGCTACGGTTAAATACCAGATAAGTTTGGTGGGTGTTTGGCTAGGGTTATTGTTCATAATCATTATAGTCTATATTGCTTTCAGGTTTGTATTCACTCCAAGCGTGACAAAAATTGCAAGAGCACACGGTGCTTTGCACAGGGGCAGGGAGATAATAGTCACGTTGGAAGCCAAGAACAATTCTTTGAACGAGATAAAGGATATTGTCATCACAGATGTAGTGCCGCAGTTGACTGAGGTTATACAGAAGTTTGACACGCTGAAGCCTGTGATAAGGAAGACT
>CAYIDG010000027.1:6000-7672 GCA_964362055.1 uncultured archaeon
AGACTGCCGAGGGGATGGAGTTGAGCTGGAAGCTGGATTCTTTGAAGACTGCTGAGGAGAGGGTGATCAATTACAGGATAAAGCCGACTGTGGATGTTCTTGGGAGTTTGGAGCTGCCTTCGTCAACCATGAGATTTTATGACGGCAAGAGGGTGAAGAGGTTTGTTGTTTCTAGGGCTGTGTCGGTTAAATAGATAAGATTTTATACTAGAGAAAGATTATTTTTATTTCCCCCGATAGCTCAAATCCAAATTGGAGAGCAATGGTAGAGCATTCGCCTGTAGCCTAGCACTTAATGTGCTTGTGATCAGGACTTGCTCGGATAGTAAGCGAAGGGTTGCTGGTTCAAATCCGGCTCGGGGGATAACCTTAAAAGATAGGAAGAAACTAAATATGATATTGCCTGACGGTCAAAACGGAGAGGTAACACCTGATCCCGTCCGATCTCAGAAGTTAAGCTCTCTGGTGATGTAGGCTGTACTGTGCGAGAGCACGGGAACTCTACGAAGCTGTCAGGCATCATTTATACGCCCAGATCGTCTAGCGGCCTAGGATGCAAAAGTTTGCATATGCCTGTCACGCTTGAAGTCGGAAACGACTGGCGAATGACGCGGGAAGTCCAAAAGACTCGCGAGTTCAAATCCCGCTCTGGGCGCTTAACTTCCTTCTATTTAATGGCTGGATTTATTTAAACAAAATATTATAAATAAAATCAGAGAGAATGCCCAAAAGCAAAGCAAAAAGACCCTTTTGGATTTATTTGATTATTGCCTAGCTGGTTTTCGTCTTCCTGATCAAAATTCTTTACAGAATAATTTATTTTTTCCCGATAGCATATATCCTAGTCAGTGCTGTTAGCCTAATCTCGTTAATTCTGTTTTACAAAGGTGCCAAATCTTTATGGAGGATGCAAAGGAATC
Source organism: uncultured archaeon (assembly GCA_964362055.1). Taxonomy (GTDB): domain Archaea; phylum Aenigmatarchaeota; class Aenigmatarchaeia; order CG10238-14; family SCSR01; genus JACQIA01. The sequence continues at coordinate 6,921 of CAYIDG010000027.1, forward strand.
AACTACGCAGTGTTTATGCTTTACTTGGAATCGGACTTTATTTGGACTATTTTTATCTGTCATCCAGTCAGCTGATTGTCATAGACGTTTTAATCAGTATTTTCGTGATGATCTGGCTTTATAGCAAGAGGAATTCATTTGCTGAAGTCAAACCAAAGTCACATTAATTAGACAGAACTGAAAAGTGGTATATCATTAAACTTGGATAGGAATAGGTGGCTTAGTTTATTAAAACATAGTTTAAGAAAGACGCTTAAAGATTAACGTTTTGTTAAGATTATGGTTGTGTCGAAAATTAGAAGTTTGAGACAATTAAAAACATATTTATGTAGTCCAGAAAAGGGCAGTGTACAAAGACATGTAATTGTTGATACTACCAGATTTGAAGGATATAATCCTGATGACAATTATGACGAAGGAACAGAAACTATGGCTTTTCCTACATGGTGTGTGTACACAAATCCTGATGACATTCTAGTTGATACAGACTCTTCAAAAGGCATGTATAAAATGCATAATGATGCAGTTAAAGAATTTCAATCTAGAGGTTATAGGAGAATAAAAACTAAGTTAGTTATTCAACGTGAAGAGTTTATGCATGGTTTCAGTATAGAATTAGTGAAAAGACTTTTCGGTGTTAATAGTTATTCAGAACTAACTGACCATGAACGAAAGAAATTAGACTCACTGCAAAACAGAATTATAAGACTGGCTTCTGCTCCACTAGTGGTTACAGACGTTCCCAAATAGGG
>CAYIDG010000028.1:0-7623 GCA_964362055.1 uncultured archaeon
TGTATAGAAGTATGTTAGGAAGATTCTATAAAATGTTTTATGATACAAATATGCCAAATTTTCCAAGTGGATTTGGAGGATTAGCTTACGATGTTGTAGGAGAACTTTATAACAACAGAGATTGTGTTGGGTCAAAAATTAAAGAAGTTATTCGCGGATTAAGAAAATTTAGAAGATATCAAGTCCCGCAAACGAGTCCATATGAATGAAAATTATTGTTATTAGCCTCTTAAGGTTTCTTTCAGTTTCCTAACATACTAGCGTGCGAAACTTTCGTAACTATATTCGAAGATATTCCCTATGAACAACCAGATATTTCTTTATGAAGTAGCTTACAAATCCTTCTTCACCTTTTTGCAAAGCCTTATAGTAAATTTTCCTCTTTTTGAATTCTACGATTATCATAGGATACCCATTTCTCCAGAGGATATAGTTCATGATCAACCTGCCAATCCTGCCATTGCCATCACCAAAAGGATGAATCTTCTCAAACCTGTAATGCGCCCGCGCAGCCAGCTCAACGGGATTTAATTTAGCCTTACTTACAAATACGATAAAACGGTTCATGAATTTAGTGACATCTCGCCAGTCTGGCGCTGTGTAATTCCCTACTCTGACGGGATATTTGCGGAATTTTCCAGCAACATTGGGCTTGGTTTCCCCAAATATACTTTTATGCCACTTCAGGATAAGCTCTTTGGATACATTCTCTTTTGCTTTCAGCATGGCCAAGAAGACCGCAGCATGTGATTCGGTTTCCCTGATGCCTTTTAAAGGCTTGTTTGGAGCTATCTTATCCTCAATAATTTCTCTGGCTTCTTCAAGAGTTATAGCAGATCCTTCTATTGCATTTGTGTTGTAAGTAAAAGCCACGGCGATTTGCTGTGCTATCTTCTCTTTTATCTCCACAGGATATCTTTTCCATTCTTTTTGGAATCCATCCTTTATTTTTCCCAGCTTGGCATGCAGCAGTTTTTTGGCTTCTGAAGCAAGTTCCTCTTTAATTTCCTCTAAGTTTTTTTGGATAGTCTTGCCGAGGTATTTTTCCCTAGTTATAACCCTCCCATCGCTTCTGAAAGAATATTGCAAATAGAAATACTCTGATCTACCTTTCTTTCTTTTAACTATCCTCATAACTCAAATTACCATTACAATATATTTAAATTCTTTGTTTTTATATACTTTTGTAATGGTAATGATATTTTCCTAAGTTTCAATCCAACTACTAGTGCCAGAAACTTTAGAAAAGATTTAAAGATTGGTTTTCTTTAATTGATTATGACTAACGGTGAAGAGAGTGAACAAAAAACCAACGAAATGATGGAAGAGCTGAGACGAGAGTTGTACAGTACGGTTGATAAAGTTGTAAACCAGTTTCGTCGAGACATAATGCGAGACATAGTGTCAAGAAAATCATCTGATTCACGTGCCGACACCTCTACACCATATTCTGATGGTGAACGCGAATACAAGAATGTAGGGCAATTTTTAAGATACAAGAGGAACAAGCTCAGGCTCAGTCTTAGAAGGCTTGGTGATTTGGCTGGTCTAGATTTTACTCTGATTTATCAGGTAGAAACCGACATGATACGCCCTAGTCGTGCCACCCTAGATGCATTGGCTCCTCATTTGGACGTAAGTCCTGGTGAGCTTTACGTTGCCGCTGGGCTTTGGCCGAAAGGAGTACCTCGTTCTAAGGAAGCATTAGAAACACTAAGACAAAGATACACACCATCGTAAAATAGTAAATAAAAGGTTTCCCCGCCACATTCTCGCCTGAAACACCATATAGAAACTGATATTTTCACAATAAATTGCTAGTTTTCAATTGCAAACCAAGGCACATCAAAACTCCTTAGGCGATGCACTAATTCCACCTTAGGAAAAATCAAGCTTTTGACCTTGAGATCCTGTGCATCGCAAGTTAAAAGGTGATGCGCCAAATTTCAATTAGTGAGATATTACCTATAGGGGTTAAATAAGAAAAGCCTTAGATTGCCTTATTTAAGCCAACAAAAGCCTATTTTTACCTTTTCATTAAAACACAATACCCAAACAAAGCTCGGAAAAGCTTATCAGATGCGTGTACTAATTTAGATTATGAAAACCAACATCCCAACGATAATCAAGGTTGTCAAACTGCTGGAAAACTATCCCCAGGGACTATGGTTGAGGGAGATAGCCAGGCAGTTGAACATGCATCCTGACACTGTAAAGAGGGCTTTGGAGAGTATAGGTGATTTTGTCGAAAGGAGGGCTGTGAATGATGAGATGCCGATGAATCTGGCGAATCTTCCTGTATATTGGAAGTTGAAACTTGGTTACAATACAGTTGGAATACTCAGATATCTCCAGACTACAAGGAAGCTGAAAAATGCCCAAAAATAGGGCCATCAGAATGCCAGATTTCTTATATAGAATATGTACAATAAATAAAAATTATGCCATTTGTTTAATAGTACGGTTATAAATTTTATTGCCTAAAGCATAAATTGGCTAAATATCTTAAAGGTTTTAAGTTTACAGTACTTTAATTCCATAATCTTTATATCCTAGAAACGCTATATATAGTATTGCTCTGAGGGGTGACAATTAGGGGAAAATTTTCGCCATATATCGGCAATGTAAATGTTCCGTGTAGGAAATGCAACTCATTGGTTAGAATAAAAGTTACAGAAAGGCTATTGAACTGTCCTTCATGTACTACTAAATGGGTTAGTTAAGCAGCGATTTCATTGGTCTGATATACCTTCTTGCATAGTATTGTCCATAGATTCTTGATTGATTTGTGATTGATTCTGATTTGACTCGCTAATGAATCGTACCCAACCCTTATTTCTCCTTTCAACCCTTTGTATCTGATTTGTCCTTCTAACAACCCTGGATAAGAGGCCTCTTAAGGCATCTTGGCTGATATTCAGTCTCAATGCCAGATCTGCATAGCTTATTTCCCCAGCCCCTTCTACTACTTTAATCAGCTGCTGCATTTTATTGGTTAGTTGCATAGATGTTAGAGCTTCCTTAATCGTTTCTATCCTCATTTGGGCAGGTAAACTATCGAAATATCGAATTAAGGAGCTTAAAGTAGCTTCGATAGCTTGAAATCGGTGTTCTTCATGCGTTTCATGGGTTTTAATGGCTTCTTCCAGCTTTATAGCCAACCAGTCCTTGGTAACCATCTGGGATTCAATGCGGTTTAATGAAGAATCAATATCCCTAATAGACCTGCCTGTGTATCCAGCAGCAATACCTAGCTGGAGGGAATCTTTTTCAAGTTGAATAGTTGAAGGTGAGGATTCAGATAACTCGGTTGGTGGCAAAGTAGATTCAGAAATTTGAAATTCTTTGTAGGAAGGAGTGATTGATTGATTTGTGATTGATTTAACTCGTAATAGCTTTTTTACCCAGCTAATTAGACCCATAATATCATAATATGTACTCACACAGATATAAATTTAACGGTAGATCTCACTCGCTAGCTACCATCCTAACTCTCACTTTCCTTTTCTATATAAATGCTACCGTAGGGCATGTAACGCATTCGTTTGTTATACGTATAACAATGAACCTGTACTACTGGCATTATCCCCAGCGAACTCTCACTTTTCGGGCTATTATGCTGCCAAATGCACTCCATAATGGCCTTTAAGTCATCGTAAATATGCAAAACTCACGTTTCCAGGTGATCTTCTGACTCTAGAAGAGTTCCTACATACAAGATTTCAGCAACTCAAAAAATACCACACACCCATGAAACACTCACATTTGTGCACACTAAAATATATTATTAAATATATAACTTATTATCTATAAGACGTATACCATTTTTCTCACTATATTATTATATTTAATATATAATATAAAGTATATTTTAGACTTATATTTCAACTCTCACATTATAAAAAATAATCATTCAGTCAATAATCACCCAAAAATATATATTATAACATATATTTCATATGTCACCTATATCAGCGCCTCTTAATTTATGCGACCTCTCACATTTTTCGGCTTCTTGCTTAGTGATATATTTGGACTTACATACGCCACATTCATGCCATTTCTCAGAAACATCAATAACCATAATCTAATTTAGAATCGTAAAAATAAATTGTATAACAGTAGCCTCTCAAAAATATATAATGTAGTATATAGTTACACTTAACCATGACTTATAGGAGTAAATACGGCTTCTTCATGGATATTTTCGCATTCCGATGCCTCATTAAATGAGGGGTAATCGGCCTTGCATACATCGCACTTGTATTCGTTTACCGATATTTCAGTTACCAATTTTACCAAAATGAAATAAACCTCTAACCCCTTATATTTTGCCTTTAAAAAAGTGAAGACAATAGTATAAAAATGTAAATTAATATTATGATTCTGAATGCTGTCATCATTGTTTTTGTGATTGTTGCGGTTTCCATAGCAGGAGTATCGTATTTCATTCTTTCTTCAGGTAAAGAAGACCCTTGCGGAGGCGTAGGAAGTTCATTCAGAGAGTGGTGCAATATTTGTTCGATAAGAGATTGGCCTCCTGCAGACGGCGCCCCGAAAAATCTTGTAGGCTGCATGCAGAAATTTTACAATAAAACCGTATCTACCTGCGACATAGCTAGACAAGCCTGTGCCGAATTAGCTGGCATCAGTTGAATTATGCTCACGAAAGTATATTCTGCAGACTACATTTTCATTTTGATTAAACCTTTGACGAATACTATTGCTCCGACTACCATCAGCACTACAGACCAGTCGTATCCCATGCTTCTCAATAGCCCAGCTATGAACACTAGAGCGCCGAACAGCATCATTTTCTTGGCATGCCACTGCATCCATTCCTTACTCGTATCTTTTGCTGCCATTTTTAATATTTTGTTTTGTGCAAATAAATAGCTAATCTTTATAAGAAAGGAAACTAAATCTAATTTATGGTTGGAGTTAAACTGATAATAACTGTAATTCTTGGTTTAGTTGGTTTGTTTTTCTTAGCAGCTCCGCATAGTGTTCATCTTTCCCTTGGTTTGGTAGCAGACCATTCGATGCATCAAATAATCGGGGTTGTTCTACTGGTGGTTGCTGCTGTAGTGCATATGAAGATGAAAAAGTAACTTCTAAGATTATTTTAATTAATCTAAACGGATACATCCATGATCTTTAGGTGCTTCTTCGATCCTTTCCAGCCAATATGCTGCTCTTTCTAAATAGACAGGATGTACAGTTATCCAATGCCCACCTAATCCACTATCATATTGACTCTTTCTAACCCGCATTCCAGACTCTCCAATTATACTTAGTCTTCTTAAAAAGGCTTTTGAACGCTCAGAAGTAGCCCAATAATAGTGATGTGGTCCTTCTGGACTTATACTCAATAATCTCGAATGTTGTAATACATGCTTTATGTTCTCTTTTGCAGTCGAATACCAAAAACCTGTCATAATAATTCACTTAATTATTAGCATATGTTAAATTTTTAAATCTTTTATAAATCAAATAAACATAATTACAGCAATGTGGTTGGATTTATATGAGAGAAAAAATGATGTGGTATGGTGAACTATAGAGCACTAGTAAGAGAACTAAGTGAAGTAATGAGAATAGATATGGTTTCTGCTGGTTTTCCTGTAAATTCTGACATTGTAGTTTATAAATTAGCTGGGTATGGTTGGCCATCAGAACAACATCATCATGTTACTCATGTATTTACTCCAGATGAATTTCTTTCATTATCTGAAGATGTCTCACGTAAAGTAATTGGGCATATTACCATAGCTTATGATGATAACAACCTAATTTTACCACTTACTGAAGATGGAGAATTCTTATTCGGAAAACCAATTTCAGATGATATTCAAGAGATATTACGAAAACATGGATATAGAGAAGGTAGACCCATTCCTTTATAAAACCATAGTTTTCGTTTTCCTATAAATCTCTCGTCTGACATGGGGATGATTCTTGTTTTACTCATTATATAATAGAAGTGAAGTCTTTTGATTTTGGTGGTTTTGGAAATGATTTTCTATTAAAGAATAGTGGAGTTTTGAGCGAATTTTGATTTTTTGAACTCTCGCTTTTCGAATTCCAAAAGTAAAGTTGTTTGATTCTTTTATTGAGTTTTCACTAATTTAGTAAGGGTTAATCAAGTAAACTTTCACTTTATTCGACCAGTTTTAATATCCCTTCGTCATCCACACATATATCAGCCCAAGTCAAAATGGCTGCTATGGGGACAATCCTTCTAAATACAGACTGTCCTTCCTTTTTTCCATAAACTTTGTATGCTACTCTTCCTTCGATTGAATCTAGAGGTAATCCTGATCCACCTAATTTGTAGTTCATTGCATCGCCTTTAGTAACTTCTCTCCGTTCTACTAAAAGTTCGATTGCAGTATGGAATACATCCCACGCTAACATAGGGTTGTTTCCCAGATTGCTTACCCAGATTCCATCATCCATCAATTTCGCTTTGAAGTATCCTCCTCTTTTCAAGGGAATCATAACACTACTGTTTTTCCCGAATTTCGTTCTTATTTTGTCTAAATGCATTTCGCCCATGTTTTATGATTACTAGGAGAACTTATTAAAATGACTCTCCGTTTGAACAGGTTTTTATAAGCAATACATGAACATAATTAAGTGCTTACTGAAGAATTTGTTGAAAATAAAACAATTGAATATCTAAAATCGAAAGGATATCAAATAGATTTGCCATTGGTTTCTACAAGACACGGTGTAGATATAGCAACACACTTTAATGAAAAAACCAAAAAAAGGTATTTAATTGAATGTAAAGGAACTCCGAAAGGAAAATATCCCCAATCACAAACTTATAGTTATTTTGTCCAAGCTATAGGACAACTCATACTAAGATCAAAAAGCGAATCAGACAAATACGGGCTTGCATTCCCTGATTTACCTTACTTTAGAAAATTAATAGAAAAGCTTCCGAAATCCTCTATTGAAATTTTACAATTGGATGTGTTCATTGTGAAGGAAGACGGTACAGTAGAATTTCATTCTAGCAAAGATTTGATTGAAAAGAAGGTTGCTTTTGAACAGGAAATCAAAAAAGAAGTTGAACTAATTATGCCAAAAATAGAGGAGAATGAAGAAACTAGGAAAATGTGGGATATTATTAAGGATTACGCTAAAAATAATAAAGATAATTTTATTAAACCGTTGGGCAGAGGTCAAGATTTCATGATTCATGATGTTGGAGAAGATTATATAAAACTTAAATTTTCAAAATCAGTATTGCCTCTGAAAAAATGGAGGTTCATTTCCTCCTATTTATTCTTGAAACAAAACATAGGAAACTTTGTTGAGTTGGGGCAAAGCAAGGGTTTACCAAGAAGAGGGACTTTGGAGAGGATGATGAAAGAACTTGAAGGTAAACCTAAAGGTTTGATGACTGTCCAATGGGTTGTTTGTATGCTTTTTAATGCACTAAAGAAATATAAATTTAGATTGAAACCGCGACAGGCTATCAAAATGGTTTCAAGTTAGAAGACTGTTTTACGATAACCATTTGAGTTTTGAGAAGTTGAGTATTGTTGAAAAATTTGGGCGTCATTGTAGGTTAGGCTCGAGATTTTTGTAATGCATTTATTATTATCGAAA
>CAYIDG010000029.1:0-7302 GCA_964362055.1 uncultured archaeon
ACCCACCTTGGTCTTTTGGTAATTGGACATTCACTGCTATTTGGAATCCTATCTGCGTCTTTCCAGAACCGAATTGACCGTACATTTCCGTAATGGCTTGTGTCTCTATACCACCGCCTAGCAGATTGTCTAGACCTTTGCAGCCAGTTGAAATCTTTGCAACAGAAGTCCTTCTTTCCAAAATCTTATCCGCAGTCTCGTAACCTATATCAAGCTTCTGCCTTGCGGCATTGATTATCTTCGCAGCCTGCCCTTCGCCTATCTCAGCTATCGCAGCCAATTCAGATGGCGAAGTTACTGCAATCGCCATGGGGTCTGAGTAGCCTATTTCCCTCAACTTTTCGCCTATCTTTTCCCCTACACCAGGCAAATCGTCTATTGTAATTTCCTTCTTTGGCAATCTACACACCAACTATCGTTTCTAACGAATCGACTAATTTTCTACTCTCTTCTAAAACATTTAAGCTTTTGATTTGATTAGCCACCATTTCCAGCCTATCAAAATTCGTGTTTTTAACTACCTTGCCTTTGACTAAAAGTTCTTTACCTAACAAATTTTTGGACACAAGTTTGTATCTTTCGTCAAAATCTAATCCAACCAATGCATTCGCCTTTAACCCGCTAATTTCTTCCGCCAATTCTCTAAAGAAAACTGCTCTGATGCTGCCAGTGCCGTCGTCAAGTATGCATGAAATAATCATATAGTCCTCGTTTTCCTGGTTGTTGAACACAAACTTGCTTTTGAAGATTTGAACTACATGGCCGGAAATTTCAACACTGCCAGGCACTATGTCTTTAATAAACGTCCTTCTAGGAGATGATGTAAAGTATTTTTCAAGCAGTTCTTCTGAAGAAGGGAGGTTATGGATATTGTCTACAAGGCGGATACTGCCGAATCTACCCAGTGAAAGCTCCAACTCCCCGAAAGTATTCTCCTTTAGCATTGCATTCGATACTTCAATAATGCTATTCAACGAAACCAGACCTTCTTCGACTAAGTTAACTTGGTCGTCCCACAAAGGCAATCTCACATACCCCGTGCCGTCGCTTAAGTAAATATTTGCTACCCTTCCTTTGCTGCCATTGCTTTTGACGAATTCCCTGATAGGAGAAATTCTAATTACCCTACCTGAAACGCTCAGTTTCTTGAAATCAGGTGTTATGTCCTTCAATTTCAATAGCTTATCCGCTTTTTCCATTTCAACGCCCAATTCCTTGCCTATAATATAGACTGCGCCTTCTTTTGTAATTAGTCCTGAAAATTCATTAGCCTTGCCATTTATCCTATTTATCAATTCTTCTTTTGACAAGCCACTTTTTCTTGAAAGCTTATCCAAAATCTCATCTGAGAAATCCATATAAACAATATCGGGGTATACATTAAACCTTTTTCCTGGCCATGCGTATATCTTCCGCCAGAATGGTTTTCCTGCCGGCGTGTTTGGCGAGAAGCGCAGCTTCGGCAACTATTTTAGACAGCTTTTCTTCCAAGACGTTTGCAAATTCATCCAAAGCCTCTTGAGATACCCTCTTTGCGCCAGCTTGCTTTAGGAATCTTTCGAAAGGAGCGCGAGGCAAGGTAGGCATAGTTAGAATTCTAATTTGAATAATATAAATTTATGAGAAGTCAACTTTGAATATCTTTAATTCTGGGTTGTTATAAACCAGCTTGAACTTGTTAAGTTTTGGTATGCTGAATTCAGGTACGCCATTTCCATTAAAGAAATACATATTTGTGTAAATGGAGTCGCGGACGGCTTGTTCCATAAACATGCCCACGCCGAATCCTGGTTCTATAAGCATTAGCCCATCTATAGCATTTGTGATATTCGTTCGAAATCTAATTTCTTGATTATTATTATTAAAGTAAATCAAATCTCTGCTAATTGCATTTCTCAAACCCTGAGAAGGCATATTTATTACGGCAAATACTTGATCATCTTTTTGAGCCATTGTTACTGTCATGGAGCCTGCAGCACAGTCATACGATGGTGTGTTCTGTTTTTGTGACAACTCCTGTGATAATCGGCATTCCACGAAATTTCTTCCAGTCCCTGTACCAAAGTAGTTTAGCCAATAATATTTGCCGATCAAATCATTACTCGCTATGACATACATCTCACTGATAGGTTTGCATGCATCTTGAGATATTATATCTGAAAATTGTTTCTTAGCTTCGTTGCACTGCTCTGGAGTCAGTTGTACATATTTCCTTAAAATTTTCATAGCTTCCTCTTCATTGCTTATGGAAAATGTTCTTCCCATATCTTGGATTCTTATGTTATGGTTGTAGGGTATGCATTCACCAGGAGCACAATGTGCCCCATCCGCATGAACTTTCAATCCAGTATACCCAGCTATTATATGGCCAGGATCCCACCAAGTTGTGATTAACGCATCTTTATCGGCATTTTGCTTGAGCCATTCCAGACCGTTTAGCCAATTCCCACTTATTTCTAACCCTGTAGAACCTTGGCCGATTTGAACTGCTTCGGAAATGAAAAGAAGTGATAAGATGAGTACAACCCCGAATAAAGTTGCCACATGCAGGTCCGGGGTTTCTATGTGCCTCTTAAAAAACGAAAAAATTGTTATCATAGTTACTAAAAAGGTAGGAAGTAAAAATGTGCTGTTGATGGATGTCATATAAATTAAAACAGTTGTAAGGATTACCAGGGATGTTCTGTGGTATTTGGAAAATTGGGCGATTAAATAGCCCGCTGAGGCAGCAACGGCCGATGAGAATTGCAAAGAAAATCTGGTGCCGTTTAATATCATATAAAACGTGGCTGCAAGCCAGAGAAACATGAAAATTTCGTAATACTCTATCTTAACCCTTCTATATAGTTTGTAGATCACCAATAAAGGTAACCCTATAAGTGCTAACAAAGTAGGAGCCACTCCGATCCTGCTTGCAATGGTAAGAAATCCTTCTGTGGTGAGAATGTTTACTCTCTGCAACTCTGCGACTGAGATGTTAACCAATAGACCTTGACCAGGATTTACGAAACCCAGGCTTATAAGAAAAGATATGAAGACATTGCCCAGGTTGGTTATTACACCAATTAAATTGGCGACAACAATAACAATCAGCAAAGGTACGGCTAAATGCTTTATTTCGAATAGTATATTGCCTAAATTTACTTTCGGACTTCTGCTGTGAATGGCTTCTTCAATAATTCTAAAAATAACTAAGGCTGGCAAAAATATTAAAAACAGAAGCGATACAAACCAGCCACCATTCCAATTGTAAGCAAAAATTAAATTAGTCAGTATTGCAAAGACGTAAAATGGTATTGATCGCTTTTTCATTGCAAGTATTATGGAAAATATTGACAGGAATGTATAGAACACCACCACAGGATCGTTATCAGAATAACCTGCCATGGAAACTCCGATAAAAGTTGGAGGCAGTATGGCGAATAATGCTGTAAATAAACCGCCTATATTGTTGGTGATTAACTTTCCCAAAAAGAATGCGGAAATGCCGCCAAGGGCAACCATTATTAGTGGTGACCATTTGGCTATGACCACAAACGCTATATCACTGACGAATATTTGAGCGACCTTGAAGAATAGAATCATGGTGTAAATCCAACCTAAGAATGGCTCAAACGGCCTTCCAGGCGGATAGTAACTCAGCGAATCCCATTTTGGGGGCTGCATGTTGTTGTTTATTATTTCTGTCGCATGTCTGTAATACCACCACGGATCGTAATCGAGCACCGTAGGTGCATTTATTGTAGTTAAACGGACTGATATTCCTATGAAAATTATTAAGGCAAGAACCGCTAATGGAAAAAGCCAATTAGTGAATATTTTTTTGATTAATGTCATGCTCAAACCAATGTAATTCTTAACAGATAATCGAAACGTAAAGGTAATATATTTATAGTAATAGCTATTTAGAATGGATAGCTTTAAAGAGAAGATAACTGACAAGACAGCTGTTGTAAATGTCTTCGGGATGGGTTATGTTGGCATACCATTGGCTGTAGAGATAGGGAAAGCTGGATTTAAGGTGCATGGGACGGATAGAAACGAGTGGAAGACCAGCGCTCTATCTAAAGGGGAAAATCCTTTGGAAGACTTGAAAGAAATCGACTCTATGGCTCTAAAGAGGCTGGCATCGGAAGGGAGGATGACATTTTCTAGCCAATATGAAAAAAATTCTGATGTTACCATGATTTGTGTGCAGACCCCTATGTTTCCGGACAGAAGGCCGAATCTAATCGCAGTCAAGGATATAGCTAGGGTGGTTGGGAAGGATTTGAAGAGAGGGAGTTTGGTGGTAAATGAAAGCACTGTTGCACCTGGAATGACAAGAAAGGAGATTGTGCCAATAATAGAAGAAGAGTCTGGAATGAAGGCTGGCGAGGATTTTTATCTGGTTGCATCGCCTGAAAGGATAGACCCTGGAAATACTACTTACACTATAAATAAAATTCCTAAGGTTATTGGCGGGATAAACAAAGATAGCTTGGATGCTGGTGTGGCTTTCTATTCTAATTTTATTGAGAAGGTTCACCCTGTTTCATCCTTAGAAGCTGCGGAAGCTACAAAAATGCTGGAAAACTCTTACAGGGCATTGAATATCGGGTTCATTAACGAGTTTGCGAAGTTCTGTGACGCTGCTGGGATAAATGTTGCAGAGGTTGTAAATGCTGCTGCAACAAAGCCAATTGGCTTTTCAAAACACTATCCTGGCATAGGTGTCGGTGGTAGTTGCATCCCGAAAGACCCCTATTATCTGATATCTGCCGGTGAAGAAGCTGGTGTTCAGTTTACTACTTTATGGAATGCAATGTGGTCGAACGAAAGTATGCCGTATTATACATACAATCTTTTGAAAAAGGCGGGTGAAGAATTCAATGTCAAACTTCATAACTCGAAAGTTGTCATATTCGGATTGGCGTACAAGGGTGATGTAAGGGATTTGAGGGACAGTCCTGCAATGGTTTTGCACAACATGCTGAAACGCGAGGGGATAAAAACATATGTCTATGAGCCTTATTTCAACGATGCAGAGCTGGTAAAAATGGGATTTATGCCATGTAATCCTGAGGAAGAGGGATGCGACGTTGTAATTATAGGCTGCGACCATTCTCAATTCAAAAATTTTGATTATAGAAAAATTCCTGGATTGAAGTTCATTGTAGATGGGAAAAATATACTGCAGAAATTGCATGTGCCGGTTATCGGGATTGGTACCGGTACAAAAGTTTAAACTAAAGTTTTGTAAATTTTTATAAAACCTTCAACGAATCTGTCCCATGTATATTTTCTGGCTAGTTTTTTATTGTCGCCTATCATACGCCTCATTTCCATAGGGTGCGTGAGGAAATAATCTATCGCAACGCGCAAATTGCGAGTATCCTTAGGATTTACAAAAAGGCCTGCCTGGCCGATATCTATGGTTGAAATTATTGCACATCCCGCTGCCATTGCTTCTGCGGTTGTAAGGCCAAATCCTTCACTCAAAGAAAGATTGCAGTAAATTAGAGCTCCGTCAAAGAGGCGTTGAAGCTTTGAGCCGAACAATGGTCCAGTAAAAATTACATTACGCGGGGATTTCTTTTTTAAAACTTTCAAATAACTGCCTTCGCCAACCACGTAAAACTTGTAATCTGGAAATTGTCTAGCAACCTCAATGAACTCTGGCAAACCTTTCAACTTACTCATGCTCTCACTCATCGAAATGTTCCCAACGAATAAAACGGATTTGGTTTTTTTGGAGGATTTGCTTGTCTTAAAGTTGAATCCAGACGGAATTTCGTATATTTTGCTAGATTTGTTTATTTTCTTTATCAGATTTTTCGAATTTTCATTCATTGTGACAATTGCATCGTAACTGCGCCCTAAAAACAATTTTTCCATCTGGTGAAATATTCTGCCGACTAAAGGTCCTCTGATAGTTTTCCAATGTTCAGACATCATATGGAGTATAAGACAGCAGATTGGCTTGTTCAATGTCTTGGACGCTTTCCAAGATGGGAAGCACATATTTCCGGAAGTGGTTTGAATCAAATCGTAACCTACAGCATGTTTTAATATTGTTGGGTATGAAAGGTTCATGAGATAACGGTTTACAGGAACTCTTATGGTTTTTATCCCGTCAAATTCCTTTATCCTTGGGTTGCCGGTTGTCAGGACAGTTACTTGATGTCCTCGCTTTATTAGGCCTTTGACCAAATTGTAAACTATTGTTTCCCCGCCGCCAGCTACTTCAGGCGGAAATTTCTCATGGGTGAATAAAATTTTCACTTCATTTGCCCCTTAAAATATCGAAAATGCCTATAATCATTCCTAATGTCCATGCCGAAGTTCTGATAAAAAATAAGAAAGGATAAGTGTAATAATCGTACATGCTTCTGGAGGATGACATAGCGTCAAAAAAGAACAATAAAAGAAGTCCTATAAACAGCAGAGATGCGATTAAAACTAAAAAGGGTGATGAGAAAAATAAATGTGTGATTAACGTTAATAATAACAAATTAAATGTTATCAATTGAAAACCCATGATTGGCTTTGATATATAGTCGCCAAACTTATTCTTGCCGATGTAAACAGATGGTGATTTTATAACATACTTTCCATAATTAAGCTGCTGCTTGAAGAAATCTTTTAAAGTAGATCGGTGATAATGATACACCACAGCATCCGGAACGTAAACCATCTTGCCATATTTGGTTATTCTATTGCCCCAATCTGCTTCGAATGAAACATTTAAAGTCTCGTCCATCTTAACTTTTTTTGCTATCTTTGTTCTAACACACAGATTCATTGTAGGCAACCTTGTTACATATCTCGGCATTTCATTGAATCGACTTTCTAGTTCGATGCCAATAAGTCTCTGCAACTTGTTAACATCATTTGGGGTTTTGCAAAATCCACCTGCAGCTATAATTTCATCAGAATTAAAAGCCTTGATAAGGTTCTTCAACCAGTTTTTATCTACAACACAATCAGCATCAGTGAAGGCTACAAATGGCGTAGAGGTCTTATTTATCATATGGTTAAATGCAGAAGGTGCATTACCTCTTAATCTTTCAAGTCTAATTTTATTTCCAAATTGCTTTAGTATATCATAAGTGCTGTCGGTTGAATATGCTTCTGTAATGTAAATTTGCTTGTTAGGATAATCCAAAGCTAGTAAAGAATCTATACATTTTTTAATAGTAGCTTCGGCGTTCTTGACAGTTACATGGATTGTTATGGAAGGTAATTTCTTAATTATGCTCACCTTAATTAATGAGAATTAATAATCAATTTAAATTTACTGGATTAATCTTTCTTCGAACG
>CAYIDG010000030.1:0-7111 GCA_964362055.1 uncultured archaeon
GAAGGACGTATCTTGAAAAGAAATATGGAATTAAATTGGAGAATGTGTCAAAAAGCACGATAGATTTTGCCGATTCGATAAACAGGAACATAGAAAATCCCATAGGCGCGATACAGGTGCCATTGGGGTGTGCCGGGGAGTTGAAAATCAACGGGAATTATGCTAACGGCATTTATCCTATCTTGTTGGCTACAACTGAGGGGAGGTTGGTTGCTGGGATGTCCAGGGGGATTGGCGTGTTTAATGACAATGGCGGTGTCAATACTACAATAATCAAGGACGGGATAACAAGGAGCTTGATTCTAAGAACGAAGGGGGCGAAGGATGCGGTTAAATTGATTAGATGGGTTGAGAGTGATGAGGGATTCGGATTTTTATCGGAAGCGTTTTCCAGATCAACCAAGCATGGGAAGTTGAAAGAGGTTAAGTGCTATACAGCTGGAAGGGATGTGTTCCTAAGGTTTAAGGCGTTTACCGGGGCTGCGATGGGGATGAACATGGTGACCATTGCAGCAGAGGCTGCTGTTGAGGAGATGATAGAAAAGGTTAAAACGATTGGTGTAGATGCGGTGTTGATAAGTGAATCGGGAAATATGTGCACTGATAAAAAACCCGCTTATATCAATATTTTAGAGGGTAGGGGTGTTACTGTCATTGCTGATGCGTTGATTCCAAGAGATATTGTGCTGAAGGAATTTAGGGTTGAGCCAGAAGCTGTGGCTGAGTTGAATAAAACTAAGAATTTACAAGGTTCTGCGCTGGCAGGTTCGCATGGGTTTAATGCTCATGTTGCGAATGTATTGGCTGCTATGTATATTGCGCATGGTCAGGATGTCGCCCAGATTGTTGAAGGGGCGCAGGCGATGACTGATGTTGCAGTGGTGGATGGCAACATGTATGTATCTTTATTCTTGCCATCTGTCGAGGTAGGTACTTTCGGTGGTGGGACCAAAAGGGAGACGCAACAGGAAGTGTTGCGGTTATTAGGATTGTATGGAGAGAATGATACTGAAGGAAAAACAAGATTGACATTTGCTGAAGTTGTGGCTGCAGCATGTTTAGTCAGTGAAATTAATCTATTAGCTATACAGGCTGCGAAGGAGCTGGCGAAAAGCCATTATAAGTTGAGAAGAGGATAATACAAAATCAGCGAAAAGGAAATAGTCTTTTATACAAGTCACTCATTCTTTCTCTTATACCACGTTTATTTGGTGCTTCAGTGTCTTGTGCTGGTTGTTTCTTGATTTCACTAAAAACTTCGTCCAAAGCTTTTACAATCATAGGCTCTTCTGGAGGGACGTAACCCTCTATATCTTTTATACTAATCACTCGAGATAAAAGACTATTCAAGTTGAAACCAGGTTGATAGGATTGCTGTGATACACCTTGCATATACGCCTCTTCAGATTTCGGATCTCCTTCTGCAAATGTTCTTGAGAATGAAGCTCTGATTCCATGTGCGCGTGTAAAAAAGTCAAGTGGAGTTCCTTTCATGCTTTTTAATGTATCAACAGTTTCACTTGATAATCCGGATAATCTAAGAAAATGTTTTTCTCTTTCATTTTCATCAATATAATTGAATACAACATTGTAATTCGTATGTCCTACAGCCCATAAAAATGTCAAATCACCAGCAGGAACTTTATAAGCATCTACACCTTCATATCTATCAAAGACAAAAACCCCATATCTAGAATCTCCATGTTTAGCAACGAAAGATATGCCAGGATTATCGAGACTTACAAGATAAGGACCTATCTGTAAACCTACTAAAAATTCCTTTTGTTTCCCTTGTTCACCTAAGTAAGGAGATGGTTTTGTTTCAGTCACGCGTTTAATTGGCATATAAATTAATCACCTCTAATTGTGGAATATAACCTTACCGCTAAGTTCCCCATATAACGCCTCAATATTTTCATATTTAATCACTACTCTTTAGATATTTTTGCACTGTTAATTTAATTGTTGAAAATTATAAAAATCAAAATTTGTTGTCTCTGTTGATGATTTAAGATAAATTATTTTTACATCTTAAACTGGGTCTTCTACCCAACTAGGGACAGCAAGACTGCCATCCGTGCTTCTAACATCGTCTATTTTTCTTCCGTTCGAATCTGTTATTTTACCTTTCTACTTAAACATGCGTGCGAAACTATTGTTTATTTTGAATTTCAGTATTCATAAAATCTATAGAATTCAAACGCATTCTCTCATGATATTCATCAGACCAGTTTGTGGGCAGTAAGCAACATGATAAAAATGGGTAATCGGTCTCAAATGCAACTTTAATTCCATCATCTACTGCTGGTAACACCAGTTTCGGATCTTGAAACAGTCTACCCCCTTGCTAAGGGTTTGAAGTACCCAACCAGTAATTCCCTGCTTTAACACGACTGTAGTATCCGGGATCTTGTAATAAATCCTTATCACAACCGTGAACCAAATAAACTTTTCCTCCTTCCTGTTGAAGGCGTTCAAAGAGTTTGCGGTCGGCACCTCCATGCATTTTCCCGCTGCGTCCCAAAACCGCCTCTCGGAATCCTGACAAGTGTCTGGGTCCAAAATGAAATTGAAGAGAGGGTAATCCTAGTTGTATACCACGCATGGCAACTCTTTCTGTAAGTTCTACACTATCATACCCAATGGCGCCACCATCCTTATAGAATTTTAACCCTATAACCCCTAACCCTTTAGCCGCCTGAAGAATATCTTCTACTTCATTTTCTCCGCCAGGAAGTCTAAGCATATACCCCAAATCCTCTGCGTACAAGAGAGTACGATATTTTGGATTTCTAACAATTCTTCGTGTGATTTCGCCTTCATTTTGTTCAAAATATTCGTGATTACTTTGATCATAGGATGAACCCATAAAGGAATTTTTTGCCCTTATTTCTCTACCTGTTGGAGTGTAGAGGCCTAATTGTATTGGCTCAAGGATAACAACAGCGCCTCCAAGCGTTCCTAACTTTTGACTATCCGAATAAAGAGCTTCGTAGTCGCCCAAGTACTTCAATGCCTCTCTAACGCTACCGCCACCTA
This sequence comes from uncultured archaeon, assembly GCA_964362055.1. Lineage (GTDB taxonomy): Archaea > Aenigmatarchaeota > Aenigmatarchaeia > CG10238-14 > SCSR01 > JACQIA01. The sequence continues at coordinate 3,040 of CAYIDG010000030.1, forward strand.
TGTTTAAATGAACATGCGTATCTATGGTAGTCCTCATAATTCTCCACTACTTTTAAGTAGTAATAAGTAATATATAAAGATTTCTATTGTAGAGTATATAAATTTACATTTTACAATTTGTGATAATAACCATTAAAAAATTACATATAGTGGAGGCCAGACTCGAACTGACGACCTCTTGGTTTCCCTTAATTCCAGATTCTCGTTGGGTTTACCCAAAGCCAAGCGTTCTATACAGCTGTATTCCTGCTGAACTACTCCACTATTTAGAAAAGAATTAGAACTAAACCAATCCGTAGCCTACAGCTACCATTCATTGTCGAGGTGGACCGCAGCCGCACATTTGAATCAACTATATACTATCCACTGGTTCTATTTAAACCTTACGGAATTTTCCAGCTGTGTAAACCTTATAATCCTTAAATCAAAAATCGGTTATATGAAATCTACTGCAATAGCCAACTCGAACATAGCGCTCATAAAGTACTGGGGGAAAGCTGATGATGAACTGTTTCTGCCGATGAATTCCAGCATATCGATGACATTGGACAACCTACAGACTATCTGTACTGTGGAATTCTCTGAAGATTTCAAACAGGATGTGGTGGAAATCAACAGCCGGCCAGCCAATCCAAAGACTGGTGATAGAATAAAAAGAAACTTGGACTTGATAAGGAGGATTGGCAAGACCAATCTAAAGGTTAAGGTTGCTACTAATTTCAACTTCCCCATAGGAGCTGGTCTGGCTTCATCTGCATCAGCCTCGGCATCCTTGACACTGGCTGGATGCTCGGCACTGGGGATGAATTTCGATAAAAGACAATTATCCATCTTGGCCAGGCAAGGCTCAGGCTCTTCCTGCAGATCTATCTATGGAGGTTATGTCAAATGGCTAAAGGCTAACGCATCTGAAGGTTCGTATGCTGTGCAGATAGCTGATGAAAACCATTTCGACATCAGGGATGTGATTGCCGTGGTTTCCAAGGAAGAGAAGGCTGTAAGCTCGAGGGATGGCATGAGGACTACTGTTGAAACAAGCCCTTTATTCAAATCCAGACTCCAGAATGTTGAAGTGAGCCTGAAAGATATGGAAAAGGCAATTTTAGACAAGGATTTCGAGGCGATTGGCAGGTTGGCTGAGGCTGACTGCCTGTCTATGCATGCTACTATGCTTACCTCACAACCGCCTTTAATCTATTGGGAGCCGATAACTGTGAAATTAATGAAATATGTAGAACAATGGAGGGATGATGGGATAAGCGCTTACTTCACCATAGACGCTGGGCCGAACGTGCACATACTAACGCTACCGGAAGACGCAAAAGAGGTTGAAGACAGGCTGAAGGAGATGCCAGAAGTCCTTGAGGTAATCCATTCAAAACTAGGCTCTGACGCCAGAATAACCAACAAGCACTTATATTAAGTTTAAATACCTAGTTTTAATAAGGAGATATAGGAGAGGTTGATGGTATCGGTTTCTGCCCCAGGGAAGCTAATGCTTTTCGGGGAGCATGCAGTAGTTTACGGTAAACATTGCATTGTAACGGCTGTTGACAAGCGTCTTATAGCAAACCTGCAGCGTTCTAAGGACATTTCAATAAACTCGATGGACTACAAGATAAGGAATTATGTTTTGAACAAGCTGGACAGTCTGCCGAGCAAGCTGAAGTTCGTCAGTTCCTCTATAAGGTATTTTTATGACAAGTATAGGGTTAAAGGTGGGGTTTCGATATCTACAGGCGGAACGCTCAAATCCAGTTACGGGCTGGGGAGCTCGTCTGCAATCATCGTCTGTGTGATAAAGGGTTTGGCGAAATTGTTCAGAATACCTTTGCCCAGCAGAACGTTGTTTGACGTTTCATACAAGATAAACAGGCTTGTGCAAGGCGCTGGTTCTGGGTTTGATGTTGCATCTGCAATCTACGGGAAGACTTTGAATTATGTCGCAGGCGGGAAGGTTATCCAGAAGGTGAAAGTGAAGGATTTGCCGCTTGTCATCGGATATACAGGAATCAAAGCGCACACACCGACGATAGTCAAGGAGGTTGCCAACAGGTACAGAGAAAACCCGGGATACCATGATGATATTTTTGACAAGATAGACAGCATTTCCTTGAAGGCCAAGGATGAGATTGAGCATAAGAAGTGGAGGAAGGTGGGCAGCCTTATGGACAGAAACCAGGAACTGCTAAGGAAGCTGGGTGTCAGTTCGTTCAAGCTTGAGGAAATGGTTAATGCGGCTAAGGATGCTGGCGCTTACGGAGCTAAATTGTCTGGCGCTGGTGTTGGTGACTGCATGATTGCAATACCAGACGGAAGTGTTGAGGCTGTTAAGGATGCGATAAGGGAAGCGGGCGGGCAGGTAATTTCTATAAAAGTAAATGCTGATGGCGTAAGAGCCAATTAAATCAGGACTTTCAACTGCTTTCTAAATTTCATTTCTAATTTTGTCAGTTTAAGGATATTTGAACCTATCATCAACCGCCCTAATTTTATCTATTATTTCATCATTTTCTTGAACTTTTAATAGATGTAATATAACTGCAAGCCTTGCTAATTGGTAGCCGCCATTTCTTTCTGCACCCTTTACTGATAGGGTACCATAAGTAAATCCCCTTGTCAAATAACGCAAATACGAATAAGCTGAATTAGGTGTATGACGTAACTTTCTGTGGGCTAACGGAGCAACAGCTTCAATTCCACCTCTCGCATTTATCCGCTCTTCAATCATTCTTCCAATTTCAGGATGATAGTGATGAGTCATAATACAATAAAAATTAATGATTTCATATGCTTTGCTAATGCTTTAAATCAAAACTCTCATTTGTTTTCTTCCATGTATAGCCTTGAGCAATTCTTTTCCCACATCAGAATCTTTAGTCACCTTTATTCTATCTTTCTTTCCTATGGTAGCAGAAAACAAGAAATTATCCTCAACATAAACACTCGCAATCTTCCCAATCAATCTTTTGTCGAACAATAACTCCAAACTGTTTCCAGATTCATTAATTCCAAAATCAACCTCTTTGCCTAGAGCAGGAATTCTAGGTTCAACATCTATGTGTATTCCCAATTTGCCTTCAACTTCCTTTATCATCGCCCCGTTCTTTCCTATCAATCTCGCAATGACATCATTATCAACTCTTACCACAGCTTTGTTTTCTGATGCAATTTCCACAGATGCGTTGGGATCGAACTTCCTTATCTCTTGCATTATCCTCTCACCAGCCAGTTTCTTCAGACCGCTTGTCTCTTTGCCAGCGATAGTTATAGGGATAATAACATTTTCCTCGCCGAACGTGTAGATTTCATATTCCAGCTTCCCGGTTTCAAAATCTTTTATCTCAACCACAGGCCTCGACAAATCGGCCTCGGTCATTCCTGTAGGCACCTTGACAATCAAATTCAAATCAAAAACATTCTTCACCTCGCCCTCCTTGACAAAAATCACTGTGTCGATGATGTGCGGCACCATCCCCAGCTCAACCCTGGTAACAAACCTCTGTATTGCGTCTATGGCATTGCTGGCATGCACAACCCCAACCATGCCTATGCCTGATAGCCTCATGTCGGAGAATACCTGGAAATCTTTTGTCTTCCTTACTTCATCGTATATGGAGTAATCGGGCCTGACCAAAAGGAGTATATCGGCGGTCTTTTCAAAATCACCCTCTAATGGGCCGTATTGCGTTATTTCATCTGATACTTGCAAATCTTTAGGCGATTCCAATGTTTTTACAATTTTGCCTTTGTCCTTGTAGAATTCTGCTATTGATGCTGCTAATGTTGTTTTACCAGAACCTGGAGGACCGGCAATCAAAACCCCTTCTGCACTTTCCTCAAGCCTATTCATCAATTTCTCTGAAAGCTTGTAATCATCCAAAGTCAGCTTTACTATCGGCCTTACTATCGTTATCTCCAGCCCGTCTGAAAATGGGGGGCGGGCTATGGCAATCCTGTACCTGCCTAATTGTATAACCGTAGCACCTGCACGGATGATTTCAATGTAACCTTCTTCGTGTATTCTGGATGCTTCTGAGATTTCTCGTATTATATCTGTTATGCTCTCTTC
>CAYIDG010000031.1:0-6969 GCA_964362055.1 uncultured archaeon
CAACTTGTTGCTGCTTACTTTATTCGCTTTAATCCACTTTACTTCTGGCGGATATTCATCGGTTTGTGTCAGCCATTTGAAGAACGAACGAAAGATGACTTTGAAATCGTATTTCGTCCTGTCGCACCATTCTTCTTTCTTTTGAACTTCTTCCAAAAGCTTAATGACATCCTCTTTAGTCATTTCATTAAAGGGCTTGCTGATAACCCTAGCTACAAAACAGACATACTGGATATACCTTTCTATCCTAGCTATACTCAACCCTCTTACTGTCGAGTAGCTTTGGAACTCAGCTATAATTTTCTTATTCTCTTCAAGTATATCCGAACTATTTGTCTTTTCCAGAACTTTCTCTAGCCTTCTTCCATAGTTGTGTATATCCATATTCAACACTCCTTTTCAACTGCTCTTTAAGAAGAAGGCGAGTTTAAGCCGAGTTCTAGTATGCAGGGGGAGAGATTCGAACTCTCGAAGGGACTAACCCAGCAGGTGTCTTATCATCTTTTATCAAAGCTTAAGACAACCTTAAGCACCGGCTTATCATCTGCCGCCATTGACCAGACTAGGCGACCCCTGCATGATAGAAATAGATTATTTTAATTTCTTTAAATCTTTACCGAATTCATTGAACTTCTTCTCAACAACATCAGCAGCACTCAAAACAACATCCTCCGCATCCATGCCAGACACGCTTTCCACGTTGAAAAGGAAAACATTCTCCATAGTTTCCACGCCACCCTTCTTCTTCGCATCCTCAACACTCTCCACGCACATCTCGCAATCACTCTTTCTTACCAGATAGCCGTTGCTCACTGGAATCGGTTTGTGTACAGAGCACATTTTCGATTCTTTTTTAATCACAACAGGATTTTCCTGGTAACCAACCACAGCACCCTGCCACTTTGTATGCACCCTGCCAAAACCCAATTGCGCTACAGCCTCAAACTGCATATCCTGATTATCAAACAGCTCAACCACAGGTATGTCATCAAAAACAGGTTTAACATCTTTAGAGTCAGATTTCAAATCCCCGGAAAAAACCATTCCAGGTCCCTTCTTTTTCATCACAAGCTTCACTTGGCATCTGCTGCACCCTTTACCTTTGCAATTATCGCAATCTCGATTGACATTATACACATCCTTTTCAAACGTCAGCGGAATCAATCCCAACCTGTTCGCAACAATTTCATCATTCAGCGCAGAATCATTTTTTTTAAAATCTACATATTCAATTGCCAGCGTTGGAATCTCAGACATCATCACACGCCTTAGAGCTGATGCGAATGACGATTTTATACCTTCAACCAAAAATTGCATCTCGAATTTGGATTTGTTCAAGACTTGGACTTGCACGCTATCACGATAACAGTAGATTTGGTTTTTGTAACAATTTAAGGTTAACGCTTTTTAATCAACATCATTATTAATTTCTGCTATAACAGAACGTGCAGCATAAACCATACAATCAACATCTTCTTGTGTAGCGGGACCTTTAAGACGCAATGTTTTTTCCATCGCATGACGTATATCATCAATAGGAGTTTCAGCAGAAATTCTTACATCTAGAATAGCTCTACTATAATGAGTATTAAATTCACCTGTCAGATGTGGCACATTACCAAAAAGTTCAACATAACCCCTTTCTTTTAGTAAAGCCAAACCTCTATCTAAATAGACTCTCGGTTTTTCTTCTAAACTCATAAAATTAATCTGTTAGTTAATTTATAACAGTTAAGCAAACTTCACACACGGCGACCTCTCCTGCCACCCTTCGGGCGCAACGTCCCGTGAGTAATCGGCGTAACATCTTCAATCATACCGATTCTCAACCCAGCTCGTGCCAATGATCTGATACTTGGCTGAGCCCCCATCCCAGGTGCTTTGGAATACTGAGATCCCCTAGCCCTGATTCTTATATGAACTCCTGTTATGCCCTTGCCAATTGCTTCCTCAGCACATTTTCTCGCAGCCAACATCGCAGGAAAAGGCATCCCTCCCTCCCTATCTTTGTCAGTCATCATTCCAGAAGAAAATCTGGCAATAGTCTCGCTTCCAGTGATATCAGTGATATGAACCATCGTAGTATTTTCAGTGGCCAATATATGGGCTATACCCCACTTCTCTTCCCTTTCTATTTTATTCACTTCCTGTATTTGCTTGACTTTCAGCCTTTTGTTTAGTAGCAACATTTACTTGTATTTTCCCCTCTTCATCCTTCGGTACTATATAACTAGGATAAGAAATCCTCCTTCCATCAATGGTGACATGTCCGTGTGTAACAAGCTGTCTAGCCTGCTTTACATTGTTAGCCAACCCCTTTCTGAAAATCAGCGTTGACAGTCTCCTCTCCAAAAGTTTTTCTATCGTCAGTCCAAGAACATCATCTAATGTAGCCCCATCGCTCAGTGCGCCCATCTTTACCAATTTATTAACCAGTATCTTTTCCCTCTCAGCATTTCTGCTCGCCGCCAGCTCTCTAGCAAGGCTTCTATAATTTCTTAACAACGCTTCCACTTTCCATAATTCAGTCTTTCTCTTCAGCCCAAAACCTTTCAAAACCTCCCTCTCACGCTCTATCCTTTGCTTGTCAAACCTTCTGGTAGGGGCTGCGTATTTTTTCCTCTGTCTTTTCATTAGATCACTTCTTTGCTTCTTCCTTCTTAGGCTCCTCTTTCTTGCCTTCTTCAGGCTTCTGCATCTGTAATTTAATGGCCTTCCTCATGACACCCACAACTCTGCCTTTCTGCCTGAAGTGGCTCCTGGTCTCCTGCCCCCTTACAGGCTGCCCCATCATATGCCTCCAGCCTTTGTACGATTTGCTGTCAACCTCCCTCTGCACATCAAACTTCATAGCCACATCGAAATCCTGGCCGGTAAGATGCAAATCCTTTCCAGTCTCCATATCAAACCTTCTGTTGACCATGAATACAGGAATGCCGAATTTAATCGGTTCGCTGATAACCTGCTCCAATTTCTGTATATCGCTTTCGGTAAGAGAACTTAATTTTAAATTCGGATCAAACCCAGAAACATTACAAACAGCCTTGCTCATGGCAAAACCGATTCCCTTGATCCCCCTCAAGGCTCTCAGCAGGCTCTTATCCCCGTCCAAATCGGTATTCATAATTCTGACCAGCTGCCTGACTACCCTTTCAGCTTTTTTCGGGGGCTCTTTCTTCTGCTTCTCCTTTTCCTGCTGGTCTTTCCCCTTCCCCTTACCTATATCCTTCACTCTGTCTCTTGCCATGCAATCAGTTATCTATAATACAATTAAGGAATTTTTAAGCGTTAGCATGGACTGGTCGGGATTTGAACCCGAAGCCTCTTGCTTCTGCGAATACTATGCCATGCAAGCGATCTACCGTTGATCTACCAGCCCTAAACATTATTTCTTCCTAGCCCATTTCAATTTCTTCTTGTCCCTGCCCATCAAAAAACTCTTCTCACATTTGGAGGAACAAAAATAAAAAATGCTGCCATCATTTCTTACAAACATTTTCCCAGTTCCAGCTTTGATGTTATCGCTGCAAAAGGAGCACTTCAATTGAATTACCTTTGTTCCATTCTCATTGCAGTTTCCATTTCAGTTTCCCTGAGCATTAGGACATCTTTAACCCTAACAGGACCTGTCACATTTCTTGTGAGAATCTTACCCTTATCCCTGCCTTCAAGCACCTTGCATCTCACCTGCAAAACCCCCCTCACGCCTGTCCTGCCAAGTATCTGAAGCACTTCAGCAGGATAAGATTCATCAGCCATTTAACCCGCCTTTTTCAGCTGCTCTAATGAACTTGATATATCCTTGATTAGATTCTTGCCTTCACCAGCGTCTACTATCGCAATTGCGGATGAGCCTACATCAATACCGCTCGCTCTGCCCAATTCCAGCTTGCTTGGAACATAAACATACAGCACTTTCTTCTCCTCGCATAAAGCAGGCAAGTGCATCACAATTTCTTCTGGTTCAACATCCCCAGCAATCACAACCAATTGGGATATACCCTTTTCAATTGCTTTAGTAGTCTCATTTACTCCCCTTCTGAGCTTGCCAGTATTTCTTGCAGTTTCCACAGCCTGCAATATCCTACCACTTAGTTCTTTGGGTATATCAAACTTCACATACGGTTTCGGCATCATATCACCTCATCAATCAGTATAATCTATTTATGGGCAAAGTATAAAACCGTTTCCTTACCGCCTTTGTCAACCCTGCAGAAGCCGATTCGATAGAACTGCACAAGCTCATCCACCTTCAATTTCTTTACAGCAGGCTCTGCCATAGCCTTCATCAATGTGCTGTCAGGCATCACCACTTTGATTTTCACATTTGGCTCAGAAACCCAGTGTATCTTCGGTATTTCATACTTCACATCTTTTGATGTCATTGCTGAAGTTCTCCTCAGGTTCACAGACATCAAGTTTATCAAGCCTACTTCTTGGTTGGAAAATTTTTCAAAATCCGCCCTTTCTACATAAATTTTCTTTGGATCAACAGCTATCTTCCTCTTGCCCCTTTTCGGGAAATCCGGATGCATATTGGTTTTTATATTTTTTATTTTACCAGCCTTTTCCACCGATATTTCAACAGGATCCAAGACAGCGAAATAGCGATTTGCCTTGGCATCTATCAGTTTCCTGTTTTCCGCATACAATATGTCTTCAGGCACAGCAACATCAGACATGCTCAATCCCATGTTTATCACAAAATTTCTGATAGCTTCAGGCTGTATGCCTCTTTTAGCCAGCGCCTTCATGCTCCATGTCCTAGGGTCATCCCATCCAGAATAAACACCCTTTTCTATGGTCTTCCTAGCTTCAGTCTTGCTTAGCTTTACATCACCAATCCTCAAGAAACCATGGTGAATCATCTCTGATTTCATCCATCCCATCAAATCCCAAATGAACTCCTCCATCATGTCCTCTATCACAAGGTCTTTTCCCCGTATTATGTGGGTTACCCCAAGCATATGGTCATCAACAGCCCACGAAAATTCAAGCATCGGCCATACCTTGTACTTCTTGCCAACCCTCGGATGCCCCCTTTCTACAATCCTCAAAAGAACCCTATCTCTAAATGCTGGGTTTGGATGCTGCATGTCGGTCTTCAGCCTCAAAACAGCCCTGCCCTCCTTGTATTTGCCTTTCAGCATCAACCCCCATTTCCTAAGTGTCTCGCTTACAGAATCACTTCTGTGTTTGCAGGCAAATCCATCAGCCCGGTTCTTCCTCAGGGTTTACACATCGCACTCACAAACATATGCGCCCCCCTTCTTTATTATTTCTTCTGCGGCTTTGTAAAAAATCGGGATTCTATCGGATTTGTAAACTTTCTTATGGAATTTCACCTTCAGCCATTTCAAGTCATCTTCAATCATCCTGTAAGCTTCAGGAAGAATGTGCTTCTCTTCGCTTCCTATGGTGTCGTCAATAACCAACAACAATTTTCCCTTGTACATCTTTGCATATTCATCATTCAATAAAGCCATTCTAGAATTTCCTATATGCAACGGTCCTGATGGGAACGGCGCCATTCTCAATACAACCTTCCCAGCTTTCGCATTCGGCAATTCCGGCAGTCCTTCTTGTTTAATTTCCGCCTTCTTTATTTCCGCACCAACCTCATGTAGCTTCTGCCTCTGCACTTCCACACTAAGCGAATTTATCTCATCTACAGCAGATTTGATTTCGGGCATCAGTTCTCTTATTTTATGTCTAATTGACTGGTCTTCAGAAATTATTTTGCCAATAACCGCCTGCAAATCAGCCTTTCCATCATGCTCCAAAGCATTTATCAAAGCATGCTTCAAAATCAGTTCCTTCATATTCAATTACAGGATTTGCAATCTAATAAAATATTAAAGAGGCATATCCCGTTGATCCAGAATTGGGCATTACTTCAGAAGCGTTAGCGTATTTCAACAATTTCGAATTTTCCGCACCTAGGTTTTTAGCTGCTGAAATGGCAGTAGCGATGCATCCAAACCCGCATACTTTTGATTCTTTGCCTTTTATTTTTTCGAACAGTTTCTTGCCTCGGAATTTCGCCAAATCTTTTAGCAGCATGTTGTTAAATTTTTTATCCCGTGAAAATTCAGAACTGGCGATTACAACCCATTTATCCTTGCTGCTTTTGATCGAGTTTGAAATAGTTTCGCCCAAATAATTACAATTATCCAAGAAGCTTTCATCTGCAAACTGGTTATAAACCAAGATTGGCACTAGCCTGAGGTCATTACCGAATTTGTAATGCAGGAAGGGAAGTTGGACTTCTATCGAATGTTCATTCTGATGCGACAACGAATCATAATCAACCAATTCGCAGTCAGCTATCTTGTCAGCCATCTTTGTGTCTACAGCCAATTCACCCAATGGAGTCTTCCACAGACCCTCCTTCATCATCGCAAACTGAGACTTGATTGGCCTGTGTGCTGCCCCCAAGATGATAAAATTAGCCTTTTCCAGGCGCGAATATAACCATGCGGCTATCGGGCCAGATGATTCCACTGAATTGTGAGGAACCACGCCTGCTACAACAGGTTGCGTCTTCATGCCTTTAGGCCCCAACTTATGCCTGAAGCATTTTTCTATCTGGCTTCTAAGCAAACCCGCCTCTTTTTCATATAATGCTCCGGCAGCAAACGGCTCCCTGATTTTGAACATAATAACTACAATATGATATTAAAGATTAATTTTCAAAAAAACTCTGTTGCGGCCAGAACCCACTGTTATAATATAAATCATACAATACATTTTTAACCAAATATATTTTATAATAGATATATTTTAAGTATAAATACCCCGTATCTGATATAAATTATAAGGTGACAGCCGCTTGGTTCCAAAAGAGAAACAGGAAAAGTTTCTAGCCAAATTATTTCTAAGGACAAAACCTGTCAGGATGCTTGTTAGCCTGCGAGATGGTCCGAAATATGCCACGGTGATATCTAAAGCGGTCGATTGCACGTACTC
>CAYIDG010000032.1:0-6966 GCA_964362055.1 uncultured archaeon
GATTGAAGCCAAAGCATTGAAGAAGCTTAGACCATATTTTGAACAGTCTACAAACCAAGATTAACTGGCTTTTCCAAAGCATTTGTCAATGTTTTTACCAACTCTGCATTTGTTATAATCGGAACCCCAAACTCAACAGCCTTTCTTCTTATCAAATAGTCGTTTGTAATCTCCTCCTCTTCAAAACTTTTCGGTATGTTGATGACCAAATCAATTTTGCCCCCAGCAATGTGTGTCGATGCATTCGGTTCCTTTCCATCCAAGGGCCAATGAAGTACTGCTGTTTTAATTCCATTCGACTCCAAGAATTTCGCAGTACCTTCTGTTGCATACAGTTCGAACCCTCTATCAGCCAGCTTCTTCACACTCTCAAGAAGATACATTTTAGTTTTCACAGGTCCGGTGGATAAAAGTATTGTCCTCTTAGGCAATCTAAACCCAGATGCAATCAAGGATTTCAAGAACGCCTCATTGAAATCCTTTCCAAAGCAAGCCACCTCACCCGTCGATGCCATATCCACACTAGTGACAGGATCAGCTCCCTCCAGCCTCATGAAAGAAAACTGCGGAGACTTGACTGCCCATCTCGTTGGGACAGCTTCACCATCATCGACTTTACCGCCCAGAATGACATTGGCAGCCAGCTCCATCAAATTGACCCCAACTGTTTTGGAAACAAACGGCATGCTTCTGCTAGCCCTAAGGTTGCATTCAATCACATGAACATTCCCATTCTTCACCAGATACTGAATGTTGAAAGGACCTTTGATTCTCAGCTTCCTTGCTATCTTTCTGGTATAATCGCGAATTTTTGTTTTCACATCCTCGCTGATTGTAATGGTTGGAATAGAAATTGTAGCATCCCCTGAATGCACACCAGCCTCTTCAGCGTGTTCTAAAATAGCTCCAACGAATACATTCTCACCATCACTCACAGCGTCAACCTCCACTTCCCTAGATTCAATGAAAAATTTAGATATCACCACAGGATGCTCGCGTGAAACATCAGCCGCAACTTTCAGATAATTTTCCAATTCATGTTCATTATTAACTACCTGCATTGCAGAGCCCGATAAGACATAAGACGGTCGGATCAAAACAGGATATCCAATTTCTTGTGCAAACCTCTTTGCATTTTCCAAGTTTTCCAGCCTGCTCCATATAGGTTGCGGTATTTTTAATTCGTCGAGTATCGAGCTGAATTTAGCCCTGTCCTCCGACCTGTCTATATCTTCCGCAGACGTACCAATTATTTTTATTCCATTCGATGCAAGTTTCAAAGCAAGGTTGTTCGGTATCTGCCCGCCTACGCTAACAACAACACCACCAGCATTTTCCTTTTCTGCTATGTCCAAAACCCTTTCTAAGGTCAATTCCTCAAAATAAAGTTTATCCAAAATGTCATAATCTGTAGAAACTGTTTCCGGATTGTAGTTTATCATTATAACTTCATCCATGCCTTTGTCCTTTAGCGCCCAACCCATGTTCACACAGCACCAGTCAAACTCAACACTGCTTCCAATCCTGTAGCATCCTGAACCAAGGACGATGATTTTATTCTTTCGTTGGAAGTCTATGTCGTCTGCATTTCCATGATAGGTCAGGTAAAGATAATTGGTAACCGCAGGCCATTCTGCCGCTAAAGTGTCTATCTGTTTTGCCACTGGAATTATTCCAAGAGATTTTCTCAAGCGTCTTATTTCATCCTCGCTCTTCCCAACCAATTTTCCAGTTTTTTTATCAGAAAATCCCATCTGTTTCGCACTTTTCAATAAGTCTGGCGACAATTCCGAAATTTTCAATTTGTTCTCAAATTCAACAATATTTTTTATTTTATGCAAAAACCATTCATCTATGCCACTCAACTTATGAATCTCATCTACAGCCATCCCAACCTGCAGCGCCTTTACGACATAGAAAATTCTTTTGTCCGTTGGAAATTCCAATTCATACTTTATCTTTTCCAAATCAGGCCTGATATCATCAACATCTGTCAATTCCTTTCCAATATCAAGCATCCTGACAGCTTTTTGTATTGTCTCTTCGAAAGTTCTTCCTATTGACATCACTTCCCCGACAGATTTCATCTGGGTTCCTATTCTCCTGCTAACGTTCTTGAATTTCTGGAAATCCCATCTCGGAATTTTAACAGTAATGTAATCCAGCGCTGGTTCAAAGCAGGCAGTGGTAACGCCTGTAACCTTGTTGACTAGTTCTGGTAATGTGTAGCCTACAGCCAGCTTCGCAGCAATGTATGCAATCGGATATCCGGTTGCTTTGCTAGCTAATGCAGAACTTCTTGACAGCCTTGAATTGACTTCAATCACACGATATTCTTCTTTGTCGGGATGAACCGCAAATTGTATGTTGCATTCACCGACAATTCCTAACGCACGAATAACTTTGAACGCCAGCATGCGCATCGCATGGTATTCTCTGTTTGTTAAAGTTTGCGAAGGAGCTACAACAATGCTTTCACCGGTATGAACCCCCATCGGGTCCCAATTCTCCATGTTGCAAACTATTGTGCAGTTATCGGCAGAATCTCTCATCACCTCATATTCAATCTCCTTCCATTTCCCGACATATTCTTCAATCAAAATTTGGTTTATCCTGCTGTACGCTAAACCACGAGCCGCTATTTCTGTCAATTCCTTGAAGTTGTAAGCTACACCTGAACCCTGCCCTCCTAAAGTATAAGCAACTCTTATCATCACAGGATAACCAATTTCTTTAGCAGCTTCTAGAGCTTCGTCAATAGAATTAGCCTTCTTGCTTTTTGGTGTAGGTATATCGTTTTTGACCATCAATTTCCTGAACTCATCCCTGTTATCGCAAGTTTCTATTGCAAAGATTCCCGTCCCCAAAACTTTCACATTGTATTTTTCTAGAATTCCTTTCTCATGTAGTTCCATGCCAGCATTTAATGCAGTTTGCCCGCCGAAGCTCAATAAAATTCCATCTGGCATTTCCTTTTCTATGACTTTTTCCAGAAATTCATTATTGAGAGGAATGAAATAAACTTCATCGACAAATTTTTTATCGCTCTGGATTGTAGCTATATTAGGATTTACTAAAACAACTTTTATTCCCTCTTCTCTCAAAGCTTTGATTGCTTGCGCACCGGAATAATCAAATTCTCCCGCTTCCCCAATTTTGATAGCGCCACTACCAAGCAACAAGATTTTTTTTATACTGCCGTCTTTTGGTATTTTATCACCTCCTTCACGAAATCATCAAACAAAAATGTGCTTTCCAATGGTCCAGGTCCCTCAGGGTGCCACTGAACGCCGAAGATGAATTTAGTTTTATGCCTGAGTCCCTCAATAGTTTTGTCATTGACATTGATGTGGCTGACTTCGAAGTTCGTATTTACTAATGATTCTGGTTTAATGGTATATCCATGGTTTTGCGTCGTGATGTAGACCTTTTTTGTTTTCAAATCCATGCAAGGGTGATTCTGTGCGCGATGGCCGAACTTCAACTTGTATGTATCACCACCAGCTGCCAAACTTAAAATTTGATTCCCTAAACAAATTCCCATCAATGGTATATCTGTTTCTAAAATTTCACCTACAGTTTTGATAGTCTTCACGCACATTTTTGGATCTCCAGGGCCGTTTGATACAACAACTCCTGATGGCTCATAACTTAAAATCTTCTCAGCAGAAAAATCATAAGGAACTCTTATCACATCAACATTTCTTGCCAATAATTCCCTCAAAATACCAAACTTCACACCACAATCTATTAGAATAACTTTAGGAGAATTCCCAGAATTGTATTCAATTGGTTTGTCAACACTTACAGACTTTACTAAATCTTTTGTGTTTGGATCTTCTATGGAATTTGTTTTTGATTTTATTTCTTGCATGTCGATTTCTTCTGCAACTTTCATTATTCCCAACATCACACCCTTTGTTCTCAATTTCTTTGTCAATTCACGAGTATCAATACCGTATATCCCAGGAATTTTCTCTTGTTTCAACCATTCATCCAAAGTTTCTTCTTCAGCCCAATGGCTTGGATTGTTTTGTAATTCCGAAATGCAGTATCCAGTTACCTGTATTTTATCTGATTCGAAATGTAAAGGAATGCCAAAATTATTTGTAATTTTACTTGATGACTTACCGTATACCCCTATGATGGGATACGTCTGAACTAAAATCTGCCCGTAATAAGAAGGATCTGTCAAAGATTCTGGATATCCAACCATTCCCGTGTTGAAAACTACCTCGCCTGTAACTTCCGTAGGATAACCGAAGCCGATGCCTTCAAATATAGTTCCGTCTTCCAGTGCCAAAACAGCTTTAATTTGAACCCACTTTTAGTTTGTATTTAACATTTAAAAAGATTATCTTGGTCTAACTGCTGGCTGATATTGGTTTGCAGTCTGTCCGTATAACTCAGAAATACCACGGTTTATTTCCTTTAAGAGAGTTAAAGCATTAAGTCTATTTCCATTTGCCAAATCAAAAAATCCTCTTAGCGGTCTGATAAGTACAGGATGATAATTAGAATCTACAACATTTTGTGGATGTTCGGCTAGTGCAGTTCCTGTCACTCCTTTTGTGCTAGAATAACTATTTAAAAGGTCCATCAATCCACTCCAACTTCCTTCATATCTAGGTATATTTTTCATAACTTTTACCTCTTAACCTTTTTCAACCTCTCCGTCAGGTAGGTTATCTTATTCTGTATAAATCTAGCTTCCTTCACACTTCTGGCAAATGCCAAAGATTGCTGAGCTTCTAGTAACATCTCTTCCAAAAACTGGTGATGCTCATTTACTAATTGGTGTTTATTGCCATTTACCATAGTCACTATATAGTAGTTACCTATATATAAAGATTACTATTCTACAGTAGCGAAATCTTTAAAAAGACATTTTTAAACAAAAGAAGTAAGAACTTATTAAAACTAATCCTGCCAATAATTTAGAGATAAAATGCCCCACAAAGTCAAAGACATGTCCTTAGCCAAGGAAGGCTTGATGAGAATACAGTGGGCTGAGCATCAGATGCCTGTCATGATGACGATAAGGGAGGAATTCAAAGATTTCAAACCATTCAAGGGAATAAAAATAAGCTGCGCTCTGCATGTGACCAAAGAGACGGCTGTATTGGTTAAAACACTCGCATATGGCGGTGCTGATGTAACTTTGTGCGCTGCCAATCCCCTTTCAACGCAGGATGATGTCGCTGCCGCATTAGTAAAAGATGGGATATCTGTATATGCGTGGGCTGGAGAAACCAACAAAGAATATTACGAGAATCTGAACAAAACACTGGATTTCAAGCCGAACATTACTATAGACGACGGCGGGGATTTGGTATTTACACTGCACACAAATAGAACCGAGTTGATTGATAATATTTTTGGAAGCCAGGAGGAGACTACTACAGGCGTCATTAGGCTAAGGGCATTAGAGCGAGATGGAAAGTTAAGAGTCCCGGTTGTAGCAATCAATGACACACCAACCAAAAGGCTGTTTGATAATGTTCTCGGAACCAGCCAATCCACGATAGACGGCATTTTAAGAGCCACAAGCATACTGCTGGCAGGCAAGAATTTTGTTGTCTGCGGTTATGGCTATTGCGGTGGTGGTTTGGCTGCAAGGGCAAGAGGGATGGGAGCTAATGTAATTGTTACCGAAATAGAACCGTTGAAAGCTCTGCAAGCAGTCATGGCAGGATATACGGTAATGCCTTTGAAAGATGCGGCTAAGGTTGGAGATGTTTTTGTTACTGTCACAGGCAATAGGGATGTTGTAAGGAAGGAGCATATGGAACTGATGAAGGATGGAGCTATTCTTGCAAACACAGGCCATTTCAACGTTGAGATTTCTTTAGAAGATTTAAACAGCATAACAAAATCCAAAAAACTGGTAAAGAAAAACGTGGAAGAATACACTTTGAAAAATGGGAAAAGATTGAATCTGCTTGCCGAAGGTAGGATTGTCAATTTAATCGCAGCAGAAGGGCATCCTAGCAACATCATGGATTTGTCATTCAGTAATCAGGCCTTGTGTTCCAGATGGATTGTGGAAAATCATGAAAAATTAAGTCCAAAAGTCTATGAAGTGCCTAAGGAAATAGACGAAAGGGTTGCAAAGTTGAAGTTGGAATCTCTGGGAATCAAAATCGATTCCTTAACACCCGAACAAAAGAAATACTTATCGTCTTGGGAAGAGGGAACATAAAAAACTTTAAATACCCACCAAATTAATTATACACAGTCGAGTTCTAACTTCGCTTACGAATGCCGATATGACGGAGAATGGAATCAAAAAAGGTGTTTGAAATAGTAGTAAAAATTGTAGCCGACACTAGTGTAATCATTGACCGAAAAATTAGTGAATTAGTAGAAAGCGACAAGTTAAAGGAAATAGAGCTAATTATCCCCTTGGCTGTCCTTGATGAGTTGCAAGCACAGGCATCCAAAGGAAGGGAGCCAGGTTTCATTGGTTTGGATGAATTGAAGCGTTTGCGTGAAATATGCGGCAAGAAAAAAATCAAGATGCGATTCACAGGCGAAAGGCCTACGCTTGATGATATAAAACTTGCTAGAAGCGGAAGGATGGACGCCTTGATAAGGGATGTGGCAAAATCCGAAAACGGAACACTTTACACAGCTGATTATGTGCAGGCATTAGTAGCAGAAGCAGAAGGAGTCAAGGTTGAATACATACCTGCAGTTGTCAAAACAACCGGATTGAAATTCGAACAGTTCTTCACACCCGATACACTGTCAGTCCATTTGAAGGAAAATGTCGTGCCTTTGGCTAAGAGAGGCAAGCCGGGAAAATTCGAACTTGTTAAATTAAGCGAAGCTCCATTGACGAAAGCAGAATTAGAGGTTATAATCCGCGAGATATCTGAAGCTGCCAGGATAAGCCCCGAAGGCTCGTTTGAAATTGTCAGGTCAGGCGCGACTGTCATCCAATTAGGGACCTACAGGATTTCG
>CAYIDG010000033.1:0-6939 GCA_964362055.1 uncultured archaeon
TTCCGATCTATCTATCTTGTTTTGTATGATTATTGCATTTTTGATTCCTGCAATTTCCAACACAGCCAAATGCTCTCTCGTCTGTGGCTGAGGGCATTTTTCATTTGCAGCAATTACAAACAACACGCCATCCATCAAACTCGCTCCTGTCAGCACAGTAGCCATTAATGTCTCATGCCCAGGGGCGTCTACGAAACTTATGGTTCTAACCGCTTCAACATCAGAAAGACAGTAAGGGCATTTGTTGGAGGTGGAATGTTTACCGCATTTCAAACATTTGTAGATTGTGGCATCGGCATAACCCAAACGTATGGTTATCCCACGCTTCAATTCTTCTGAATGGGTTAAGGTAATTTTTCCTGTAAGAGATGCTACTAAACTGGTTTTGCCATGTGATACATGCCCGAGTGTTCCAATGTTGCACTCTGGTATTAGCTTTGGATTGATTTCTTTTAATTCGTCCACCTCCGTGATGATAAAATTTAAGATATGAAAGAAAGAGTTTAAGCTTTAGCCTCTTTAGGCTGTTCGGGTTTTTGTTCTTCTACTTTCGTTTGTTCAACAACTTCTTTATTTTCTGCAGGCTTTACTTCAACTTCTTTTTTAACTTCGGCTTCCTGCTTCTTTTCAGGCTTCGCTGCAGGAGCTTCTTCTTTTTTCTCAGGTTTCTTTTCGACTGGCTTTTCCTCTTTTACTTCTGCAGGCTTCTCCTGCTTTGCATCATCCTTCTTCTCTTTTGGTTTCATTGGAACCAATTCTTCCAGACCCTTCTCGCCTTTTTTCACAACTTTTACATTGATTTGCGTGATGTCTGTCGATAAGGCGTCTCCCCTTACGGTTTTTCTTTTTCTCTGTCCTTTCAGTTTAGGATAAAACCCTGGAGGACCGCTTAGCAGAACTCTTCTCTTGCCAGGGCCTTTTACTGATGGCATCATAGGAAAACCATCTTTATCGGTTCCGCCAGTGATTTTCAAAGTATAACCGACTAAATCAATCAAATCCCCGGAGAATTCATCACCGATTTTCTTGTTGACCAAAGAAATGGCTTTGGCCTGGTCTATCTCTTTTTGGAATGATTTCCTTGTCTGCGGTTCGGAAATAACGAATTTGAATGCTGCCATATTTTCTCTATTTAGTTGTTGCATTTATTTAAAGGTTTTTTATATTGTCAGTCCTAAGAATGTCGTTGCACTATAACAAATGTAACACGTGTTACAAATGGTTAGAATTCCTGTCCAAAAAGCATTTAAAAATAGAGTACTATTGTTATTGTTGATGGAAATGAAGGGTGACCGTGTTTGGCATACCGAGAAGGGAATTGAAGACTTTTCTAGAGAGGTCGCTCAATAAACGAGAGAGAGACTTGCTTCTTAATTGCTACAGATATCAGGGATGTACGTTCTCACAGGCTGTTAGTAAGCTAAACGGCTATCCGCAGTCTACAGTAAAGCTTGTTCTGAGGAGATTAAAGAATTTTGAGTTGATAGATTTTGGTGACACTGAGACTAAGGGTAAGCCTTTGAACTTTACTAAATTGGGTGAAAGGGTTTTTGAAGTTTTAAGGGGTGAGTCTGGATGACTGGTGGATATCTTTGGATATAGTCAATTTGAGAAATTGGAAGAAATTCTGGAAGAAATAAAATTGCATCTTCTAGATAATGACATGAATAAATTAGAACATTTGATTCCTTTAGCAGCATCAGATCGATATGTACAAGTAAGAAGAAGTGTCAATACCAAACGTGGACGCATAGTAGCTTATGAAAGGGTTATGCAACATAGACTTAGGGTAATGACAGACAGTGAATGTGCGCATTTCAAGAAACTATTGCGCCATCCCATGACCTATGCTGTTACTCATGAGGGTGAAGAATTAGCAAAAGTAAAAAGTTATAGAGGGCCTTCGTCATTAGGTTATGTGTTGAGAATGCTTGGAGGGAATGGTTATAGTGTTGTAAGAGCTGCAGTTTATCATATGGCATCTCCATTCGATACGAAACTCCCAGTTATAGTTACAAGAAGGGATAAAAGAAACAGCTCTAAAGAGAAAATTTATGTTCTAGAAGACATGCCTGCATATGTTAAAGTTGGTGTTGGGAAATGAAAGATATAGGCTTGCACTACAAGAATTAAATTTAGGTAAATAGTGTGGAAAAAGAATTTACAGTAACACCATGGGAAGTTAAGGGTGATATAGATTATGATAAATTGGTAAAGCAGTTTGGTGTAAAGCGAATAGACGACCCAATTCTAAAGAGAGTAGAGAAACTTACTGGCAAATTGCATTATTTCCTTAAGAGAAAGATTTTCTTTTCTCACATGTATTTCAATTCAATTCTAGATGATGTTGAAAGGAAGAGGAAATTTTATCTCTACACAGGAAGAGCGCCATCCGGACCTGTGCATTTAGGACATTTAGTTCCATGGATATTTTGCAAATGGCTGCAGGATAAGTTAGATGTGAACTTGTTGTTCCAAATACCCGATGAAGAGAAGTTTTTCTTCAAGGAAGAACTTACGTTGGAAGATACGAAGAAATGGGCTTACGAAAATATTCTTGATATAATCGCTATAGGATTTGACCATAAGAAGACGAAGATATTTTTGGATACAGAATATGCAGGACATATGTACAAGTATGCTTGCTTGGTTGCAAAGAAAACCACATTGTCTACTGCCAAAGCCTTGTTCGGATTCAATGATTCTAATAACTTAGGCGAGGTGTTTTATACCAGCATGCAGTCTGTGCCGTCATTTCTGCCGACTATACTGGAAGGTAAATCAACGCAGTGTTTGATTCCTTGTGCCATAGATCAGGACGTTCATTTCCGTTTAACCAGAGACGTAGCGCCGAAGATAGGATATCCTAAACCAGCAACCATACTTTGCAGATTTTTGCCAAGCCTTGCAGAAGGAGGGAAGATGTCTACCTCAGTAGAAAACACTGCAATCTTTACTAACGACAAACCAGAGCAAGTTAGAAGCAAGATTTTGAAATATGCGTTTTCAGGAGGTAGGGATACTGTAGAAGAGCATAGAAAGGAAGGTGGTATACCGGAAGTTGATGTATCTTACCAATATCTTACATACTATCTAGAGGATGACAAAAAATTAAAGAAAATTTATGAAGATTATAAGTCTGGGAAAATGCTGACTGGTGAACTTAAAGAAATTACAATTGGGTTAATAAACAAATTCTTGAAAGAACACCAAAAGAAAAAAGAGAAAGCTAAAGACCAGGTTGAGAAATTCATGTTGAGAGATTGAACTAACAACCAAAGAATCAAGAAGTCACAATTATTTAATGTTTAAATAGCTTAATTTCGTTCTTATTTTCCATGCCATATTTAAGAATCAAGGATAGACCTATTGAAGTAGAAGTTTTCCCAGTAATAAATGATGCTAACACAACTATTTTATGGGCGGCTCGTTTGCCTGGAGGAGGGATTTACTGTCATGGGGAAACACCAGAATTGGCATTGGATGGAGTATATAAGAATCTTACTACTTGGCGCTTGGATAAGTATAAGCCGTATGAAGGTCAGGATTTAGATTCGGAATACGTAAGAGCTAAATTATCTTTGAACGGTTCAAGAAGGAAGTTGAAAAATCTTGTAAGGGTTGTTAGAGGTCCGAGTAGAAAGACAAACGAATATTAAAAATAATCCACATACTTACAATAGTATTTGATTAAATAAACTAAATTTAAAGATAATTTATGGTGAAGGAAACTTACTACAGACTTACAAAAGAAGGTAAGGAGTATCTAGAAAAGGGTTTGCCAGAAAAGAATCTTGTAGAATTCCTGAACAACCATCCCAAAAAATCCATCAAAATCGAAAAAGCAATTGCCCATGTGAAGAATTTTTCTATAGCTTTGAAGTGGGCTATGGATAGAGGATGGGTTGACAGGGAGAGGGATGAAATTTTTCTTGTAAAGACGCCTAGAGAACTACCAGAACAGCAGGCTTTGGAGAAGATAGGGAAAAATGAACCCGTTGATGACAGATTATTGGAAATTTTACTGCAAAGAAAATTGGCTGAGAAGGCTGTGATTGGCGATGTTGACAGATTAATCGGTAAAGAGGTAACGGATGTTACACCAGAATTGTTGAAGACCGGGATATGGAAGCAAGTCAAGTTCAAGCCGTATAACGTTGAGGTGGTGGGAAAGAAGATATACGCTGGTAAAAGACAACCGTATAATCGATTTTTAAAGCAGGTCAGACAGAGGCTGGTTGAATTGGGTTTTGAAGAAATGACTGGACCTTTGATTGAAACCGAATTTTGGAATTTTGATGCGCTGTTTCAACCTCAGCTTCACCCTGCGAGGGATTGGACACAAACTTATCAATTAAAATATCCCAGAGAAGGTAAGTTACCAGAAAAGAATATTGATGAAAATGTAAAAAAATCACATGAAATCGGCATAGCGGGTAGTACTGGCTGGGGTTATAGGTGGGATCCAAGAAAAGCTATGCAACTTATGCCTAGAGCTCATGGCACTGCATTATCTGCAAGAACATTGGCTAACAACCCCAGAATACCTGGGAAGTATTTTGCAATGGTAAGATGCTTTAGGCCGGATATAATTGATGCTACCCACGGCGTTGAATTTAACCAGACCGAAGGAATAGTTCTTGACGAAAGTTTGAATTTCAGACATCTGCTTGGGATTTTGAAGATGTTTGCGATAGAAATTGCCGGTGCCGAAAAAGTAAAATTTATTCCAGACTACTATCCGTTCACAGAGGTAAGCTGCCAATTGTCAGCGTTGCATCCTGACTTGGGATGGATCGAATTTGGTGGTTCAGGTATTTTCAGAGAAGAACTAACTAAACCTCTAGGTGTAGATGTGCCAGTATTGGCATGGGGAATCGGTATCGATAGATTGGCAATGTTTAAACTCGGGATAAAGGATATACGCCATTTGTTCAGTCAAAACTTGGAGTGGTTAAGGAACCAAAAGGTGTTGTGAATGCCGACGATAGAAGCTTCATACAAAGATTTGTGCAATTTAATTGGGAAGAAACTGTCTTTAGGGGAATTGAAAGATTCTATTCTATTTGCAAAGGGCGAGATTGAGTCTGTAGATGGAGATTTATTGAAAATTGACATCAAAGATACGAATCGTCCAGATTTGTGGTCTGCTGAAGGGATAGCAAGAGAAATTAAAGGGCGATTAGGATTTACTGGTTGCCCGAAGTATTCTGTTAATAAATCTAGTATTGTCGTTAAAGTAGATAAGAAAGCGAAAAATGTCAGACCTTATTCAGTTTGCGCAGTTGCAAGAAATGTAAAGTTGAATAAAGATGCCCTATCGCAATTAATCCAGTTGCAAGAAAAGGTTGATAAGACATTTGGGAGAAATAGAAAAGAGGTTTCATCCGGATACTATGATTTGGACAAAATAAAATCACCGATAAGATTTTCTACGACAAGGCCAGATGGTGTAAAATTTGTTCCTTTGGAATTCAAAGAAGAGTTGACACCGAGGGAAATTTTAGAAAAACATCCGAAAGGAAAGGAATATGGGCATTTGTTTGAAGGCTACAAAGAATATCCCTTGCTAATTGACGCAAACAACGAAGTTCTTTCCATACCTGGGATTATAAATTCCGACACATTGGGGAAAATTACTGAAAAAACAAAAAATATATTCATAGACACTTCCGGTTTTAATTTCAAGTTTTTGGTCCCGGCTTTGAATGTGCTTGTTTGTGCCTTGGCAGATAGAGGCGCTAGGATAGAAACTGTAAAGATGGTGTATCCAGATAAAGTTATGAATACCCCTGACTTATCGCCGAAAAATTATTATGTGGATGCTGATTATGTGAACAAAGTTTCTGGATTGAATTTGTCTGTTAATCAAATGGTTAAATTGTTGAAACAGGCGAGATATGATGTCAAAGTAAGAGGGAAGAAAATAGAAGTAGTATATCCGGCTTACAGGCAAGACATCATGCACCAGCGGGATGTTGTTGAAGATGTGATAATTTCTTATGGGTATAATAAAATTGAACCAGTAATTCCTAAACTTGCTACAGTAGGAAATGAAAGCCAAATAGAAAAGACTACAAACATAGTTGCTGATATAATGACTGGGTTAGGATTGCAAGAAATTCTATCCTATACTTTGGCTAACAAGAAGAATCTTTTTGACAAAATGACTTTAAGGGAAGAAAAAGTTGTGGAGATAGAGAATGCTGTGTCGGAGAATTGGAATGTGTTTAGGAATTCTCTATTGCCTGGATTGTTGGAATTCCTTTCGGCAAACAAGCATGTGGAATACCCGCAGAGGATTTTTGAGATTGGCGATGTTGTAGCCATTGATGAAAGCAAAGAAACGAAAACTAAAGATGTAAGGAAATTGGCGTGTGCGATTGCCGATAGCAATGTCGGGTATCAGGAAATTTCCTCGGTTTTGGAAGGATATTTATCCAATTCGGGGGTTAAGTACAAATTGAAATCTATTGAACACAGCTCATTCATCCCAGGAAGATGTGCTGGAGTTTTTGTTGAAGGAAATCAAGTTGGAATAATCGGCGAGATAAATCCAGTGGTTTTGGAGAATTGGAAATTGGAAATACCTGTTGCTGCTTTTGAGGTTAGCTTATAGTTATTTGCTCATCCACCCGACTAACCAACCAACTAATCCTTGATTCAATCCTGTATGGAATTCTTTACCGACTAAATGATGAGCCACTCGCCTAATTTCCATTGATGCTGGTGAATGAGGGGAGAAATCCAAAACAGGTTTTTTGGCAGCTATAGATTTTGGAACATTCTTGTCTTCCGGTATCTCTGCCATAACTTGACTGCCAAGTATTTCTTCCACCTCCCATCGTTTCAATTCCTCCGATTTACGGTTAACCCTATTGACAACAGCCCCTAAAGTTTTCTTGCCAATTTTTTGGGCGAATTTCAAAGTCTTCAGGG
>CAYIDG010000034.1:0-6797 GCA_964362055.1 uncultured archaeon
AATTCCAAGAAGTATGCCGAGAAGATGAGGAGAGAGTACGATAGGAGGAGGAAGATGCTGGTAAGGCGTTTGAACCAAATTCCAAACATCACTTGTATAAAACCGGAGGGTGCATTCTACGCTTTTCCAAATGTGACTGGATTGGGGATGAGCTCTGCAAAGACTACGGATTTCCTGGTTCACAGGGCAAAGGTTGTAACCGTGCCTGGGACAGAGTTTGGAAAATATGGTGAGGGTTATCTGAGGTTGAGTTATGCAACTGCTTACAACAAAATCGAGACTGCATTGGACAGGATTGAGAAGGCTGTAAGCAAGATTTAAATCCGAATCATTCGCATATATCTTTTGCAGGAGGTTAGGTCGGGACGGTTAAACCTCGTCTACATCGAGAAATGGTGTATTGCTCGAGCCGAAAACCTCAGGACGGTATGCATTCCGTAGGCTATTCCAGTTCATCGACTGAGAAGCTTCGCCTTTCAGGGTGAACATGCCAGCAAACCCAAACAGATCCGGAAGGAAGCATTTGTAAGTTGGATATGCCCATGCTTGAAAGTAACGGAGTGGAGAAGACGAATTGGATACAATAGTTTATGGTTTCATATCAACCTTTGGCGACCTCCTGCTTATTTATTAATGGTGGGTAAAATTACTGGAATGAAAGACATTCTGTCATTGTGTTTACTGATTGCAGTTCTAGTTGTAGCCTACAATTTATTTTCAACGCCTATAGAGACTGTTGACAAAATTGATGGCAAGCTTTTAGAACAAAGAGTTGCTGTGGTAAAAGTCCCTGCGGTTGACAACCAGGGCAACGGCGTTGCAACAAATTTAAAGGTTGAAGCGATTCCTGGCGAAGGAAGGACTCTGACAAATATAGACAACCTTTTATTCTGGGTTGATACGCAATATTCTATCCAAGTAGCGAAAGCTGTTGCGCAAAATTTAACTAATATAGACCTATCAAAAGTTGACTTGATATATACAATACAAACCGAAGCTAGCATCATTGAAGGCCCTTCTGCCGGGGCTGCACTGACACTTGCAACGATAGCTGTGTTGGAAAACAAGAGCATCCATCCGAATGTCTCGATAACTGGGACCATCAATCCTGACGGCACGATTGGCCCTGTCGGTGGCATCTTAGCTAAAGCTGAAGCATCGAAAGGCGTCGGGATAAAAACCTTTCTTGTTCCAAAAGGGCAGGGTCTGCAGACAGTTTACAAGCCAATCAAGCAATGCGAGAGTATTGGATCTTTCACTTACTGCACTGTTGAATATGAAAAGGAGAGTGTGGATATAACAGAGCAGGGCGGTGTTGAAATAAGGGAAGTTGCGAATGTGGAAGAGGCATTAAAATATTTCATTGCAGGTTGATAAAAATATTGATAGCATTTGGATGCAATAATAACTTAATATGATGAAGTATAAATTATGGGAATCTATCATCAAATTTCGCCAATAGGTTGACAAATTAATGACATTAGTAACACATTTGGTCAGATACTTTAGAAAGCCTTTCATTATAAACCATTTGGACCAAAAATGGAAAATTCTAGATTTGGGATGTGGAGACTTATGGCTCACAAAATATCTTCGTAAATTAAACTACAATGTGGTAGGTATTGACAAGAGCTTGGACGCAAAGTATCCATATACTATTGAATGTGATGCCAATAACCTGCCATTTGACGACAATAGTTTCGATTGCGTACTTATGGTAGAGGTGGTGGAGCATATCAATCCTAAAACAGCATACAGCGAAATAAGGAGAGTGCTAAAACCTAATGGAAAAATTATAGTGACTACTCCCAACCCGAAATTCGAATGGTTCATAGAATTATTGAAGAAATTAAGGATAGTCAAATATCACGGCTCTCCGCACATCAATACCATATACTTAGATGAATTGCCGTTTGAATTGATTACTAAATTCAACATGTTCTTGATTGACCAGGTGGGTTTTTATGTCAACGAAAAATAAAATATTACTTTTCCTGCTAGTAGGAATTCTAATCCGAATAATTTTTTGGATTGCCAGATTCACATTCTATGATACCGATACACTATCACACATGAGATATACTGAAAAATTCATGAATTTTGAAATTCCTGAGCTAGGATGGATAGGAGCTAGAGACCAATTAGGTTATTCAATGGAAGCGTATCCACCTTTCATAAATTTGATTGCCGCGTCATTTGCAGTCTTGGTAGAGCATACCTTTTTATTCGATTTTGGGCCTAAAATCACGACTCTGGTTTTTTCAATCATGATACTTTTAGTCGCTGCAATATTCTCGCTCAGAGTTAAAAATCCCCACATAATGGGGTTGGTCTCCATAATGCCATTGGAATGGTTCCATGTAATACCTAATTTTAATAATGATATTGCAGTGGCATTTTTTATTTCTATGGCATTTTTAGTTTCATTGAGGAAAATTACACTTAAAAGTACCATCCTAATATCTTTGTTCACATCACTGGCTTTGCTGTCCAAATATACTGCAGTGATTTTCGCATTGGCCGTTGCAATTTATTTAGGACTCAATTCCAGAAACTTGAAATTCGTATTGATTTTCATAGCCATGACTACTCTTATTGCATCGCCCTGGTATGCAAGGAATCTACTGCTTTATGGGGATCCTCTGTTCATTCCATCCCTGAGGCATACTGCAGAGTATTTTTACACGGTAGGTATAGGACCTATCATAGATCATTATATAAGAGGATTTTATCCTATATGCAATCTTGGCTATGCAGAAGATTTTATAATGCTATACGAGATACCTTTTATCCTGTTTTTCATAATTAGGGGTTTGGAGACAAAGTTCAAACATATGATAACTTCGAGGGGAGTAGAATTGGTCACATTGTTCTTGCCCATTCTGGTTATCAATTGGATAGCAGTTAGATACATATATCCTGATGTAGCCTCTGGCAAGTACCTAGTTGCAGCCATCTTGCCGTTCTCCATTGTCATAAGTTCCGGAATTAACGCGACTTTTGGGGCTAAAGAAAAGTATCCGTTTTTGTTTATTTATCTAGGTTTTATTATTGCATTTATTAGTGTGTTGGCGAACAATTGTTGAATTGCAGTTGAGATTCTTAGTCGGAATTTCCCCATTCTTAATACACTTAAGGCAAATACAATAACATAAAATACTTTTTAACATAATTTGTTTATATGCAGTTTTCCAGGGACGAGATAAGGGACATTGTCATAGCAATAGCGGCATTGTCATTTATTTTGATTGTAGAGCCTTTGCCCTCTTTTGGGATTAATGCTGATGTGATACCAGGGTATCTGATCGGTATTTTGCTGGGATTTATTTTGCATGAATTGGCGCACAAAGCAGTGGCTAATAAGCTGGGTGCTGAGGCGTTCTTCAAATTGTGGCCTTATGGTGTTGTATTTGGTCTGATGTTTGCTTTGATTTCTAGCTGGAAGTTTTTGGCTCCTGGTGCGGTAGTTGTTTATGGGCATAAGTTCGGGAGATGGAAATATAGATTGGATAGGGTTTTTACAACACCGCATGGCGCTGCTTTATCAACAGGTGAGATGGGATTGATTTCGGTTGCCGGCCCTATTGTTAACATAATTCTGGCTTTTGTGTTCATGTCATCTTCAAATATAATATTCCAGCAAATCGCCTACATAAACGCATTTCTAGCTGTCTTCAACCTACTGCCGATACCACCATTAGATGGAAGCAAAGTTTTCTTGTGGAACGCAGTGATATGGTTGTTTGTAATAATAATCGCGGCAGTACCACTTCTTTCTTCGATACTGTAAATACTTTTTAACGTTGATTTCGATATTAACTGGAGTGATAAATTGCAGGTAATTGCTGATTTTCATCTGCATTCAAAGTATTCCCGCGCTACAAGTAAAGACTTAAGTTTAGAGACTTTAGCTTCAGGGGCGAAGATAAAAGGCCTTAATCTTTTGTCAGCACCAGACTTCACTCATCCCATATGGCTGAAAGAAATGAAATCAAAACTGCTGGATGAGGTTGAGGGTGTTTTCAATTTCAAAGGAATTAACTTCATTTTAACATCCGAGATAGCTACAATAGACAATTTCCAAGGAAAAACAAGGCATGTGCATCATAATATTCATGCCCCATCATTCGATGTGGTAGATCAGATAAATGAAAAGCTTGGAAAGTTTGGTGATTTAAAATCAGACGGTAGGCCTATGCTTACTGTATCGCCGGCTGAGGTTGTTGAAATTTTGATGGAAATAAGCAAGGATGTTTTGATTTATCCTAACCATGCGTGGACGCCATGGCGAGCTGTGTTTGGCTCTATAGGTGGATATGATTCTTTGGAAGAATGCTATCAGGAACAAGTTAAACACATATTTGCGCTGGAAACAGGATTGAGCTCGGACCCAGCAATGAATTGGATGTGGTCGAAGCTCGATGAAATAACTTTGCTGTCTAATAGTGATGCGCATTCAGCAAATTCTTGGAGACTAGGAAGAGAGGCGAATGTTTTTGAACTGGAAAAATTGACATATGATGAAATCAATGATGCCATAAAGAAAAAGGATGGGAAAATGTTTTTGTTTACTATAGAAACCTCGCCTGAGTATGGAAAGTATCATATAACCGGCCATAGGGCATGCAATATAAGTATGCATCCTAAAGAGGCGCTGAAGATTAATAACAAATGCCCAAGATGCGGGAGAAAGATGACTGTTGGTGTTTTGCAAAGAGTGGAAGAACTGGCTGACAGGGAAGAAGGTTACATGCCCAAAAATGCTATACCATTCAAAACATTGCTGCCATTGTATGAAATAATCTCTTTTGTCACTGGCGTTAATCAGTTGTATTCCAAGAAAGTTATCGAGGAGCAGAATAAGTTGATAGATAGGTTCGGTAATGAGTTGAATGTTTTGTTGAATATTAACAAAGAAGAATTGATGAAAGTCACTAGTGAAAAGATTGCAGATGCCATTATCAAAGTTAGAAATGGTGATGTGAAGTTTATCGCTGGTTATGATGGTGTGTATGGAAAGCCGATTTTTAATGGTGATATGCCTAAAAGAACTTATTTAGGGCAAAAAACTCTATCAGAGTTTAAGGGTCTGTAGTCTACTGGTAGGACTTGGAAAACTAAAACCACCCTCACAAATGGTTGAGCTCGGTGGGGAATTGGGTTCGATTCCCAACAGACCCATTTAAATTGGTTTTAGTACAGTTACAGAACTTTGTGTGTCAATAAGGTAATTATACGCTAAATTTAAGTCAAAATTGCTTGTTGCAAAACCAGCTGCTGGAACCTTACTGAAAGTTAATGTACAAGACAATAGCCTGCTCTTACCGCCAATCAATCTTGGTGGTGATTGATTTGTTGTTGAAATAGGTGTGCATGCAGGGATTGTAACGCCTTGTATTTGAGGTACTGTAATAGATATGAGATCCACTTCATTAGATGCTGCTTCTAGCCCAATTCCTGCGAATGCTTTCCCACCACCAACATTTTGTATCTCTAGTTGGAAGGAAACTTTAACATTGTCCCCTGACTGTATGATAGGTAATTTTCCTTTAACTGTTACTAGAAATGGTCCTGATGTCGTGGTAACGGTAGCGGTTGATTGCTCGTTTGGATTTGTCCTAGTCAGCTCTCTTGTCACAAATTTCATCTGTATCGTGGATATTGTCTCATAAAAGTAAGACAGTCTGGCTGTAGGAGTATATGAGAGTGTAACTTGTTTACCAGTTGGGGCTGTCAATGGAAAATCATGTAGAAACTCTCCCCCTTCTTCCTGCCTGCTTGGGTCTGCCCTTCTCAAGTCAATATCAACTGTCTTGGTTTTATCACCCGTCCAATCATCTAATCCGATAATGTCTATTTTTGCGTTACCAGATGTTACTGTGATATCTCCTACATTTTTAACTATTGTAGTAAACGAAACACTTTGCCCGCTCTCCACTTCTGGCACCTCAGGGGAGAAGCTAGTCAGTATTAATCCTGCTGTCCCTCCTCCTGCAGTTCCACCTGGTTGCCCTACGCATCCTGCCAGCACTACTGCTACTGTCAAAAGGAATATCTGCGGCTTCACTTACATCTAATAAAATATTGGTAGAAAATGGATTTATATTTTGGAAAAATCGACAAAATTACCAGATATTTCATTTCCCTCTTTACTTTACTTCCTTCAAAACCGTAACTGAGGTGGTTGTCTCAATGAAATAATCATAATCCAAAGTAATGCCTAGGGTTGCCGTAGCTTTGCTTCCAGCTGTAACAGAATTGAAAGTTAATGTGCAAGATACTATTCTGCTTTTACCGCCAGTTAATCTTACATTTCCATCAGAATCTTTGGTACATATTGCTGTTATTGGTCCTTTTGCTTCTTCAGTCAATTTTATTTTATCGATATTATCAGAACTTGGTGTAGTGTCCTTTAGAAAAGCTCTGCCACCACCAACGTTTTGTATTTCTAGCTGGACTGGTACTTTAACACTGCTACCCGATGCGATTGGCGGCAATTTACCTCTAACGGAAATTACGAAAGGTCCTCCGGTGGTTGTTACTGCAGCGGTTGATTGCTCTTGAGGAGCGGCTCTGATAACTTCTCTTGATACAAATTCAAGTTGTATAGTTGATTTAGTAGAATACGGATAAGTTACTCGAAGATTCGGAGTATAAGTCACACTTGCTTCTTTCTTGGGCGCCGTCGCCGAAAAATCTCCAAATGCCTCATCACCTTCCAAACCTCTCGCTACATCCGCACCTCTTAAAGTTGTAGAGAATGTAGGTTTGCCTACATTATTCCAGTCTTCTAAACC
>CAYIDG010000035.1:0-6713 GCA_964362055.1 uncultured archaeon
CAGAAAATGCGGAATGTGAATTTTTGTGCGCTTCATCAAAAACAACAACCTTTCATGGTTTATCAATTAAACATATTGTTAATTATGACACATTAGGATCGGTAAAATTTGGTTGAATTATGACTTTTTGATATGTTGGTAAGAGGATAATTTCTTGAGCGAATCGTATCACTAATAAAATGGCAACAATTATCAAAAGGGCTTTAATTTGTGCCCTCATTGTTCCACCTGTATGTGCAAATAGTAAAATACTGGTGCGCCTGTAGTGTTTTGCTTGAAATTCCCGAATTTTACAGATAGAGGCGAGCTTACTTTTTCTCCTGGCTCTATCACTATTGTTCTGTAAACACGGATGCCTGCTAAGGATTTGGCCTTAATAATTGCATCTTCTAAACTTCCGATTTCGTCTATCAAACCCAGTCTCAAGGCATCAAACCCGTTATATGTCCTGGCTTCGCTTAATTCTGTTAGTGAAATTTGCAATTTCTCGCCTCTAGCCCTCTTTACAGCGTTCAGGAAATCCTGTTTTATAAATTCCAATGAGCGATAAACAGAAGGCTCGTCCGGCTCTCTCTTGAATGGGCCTGAGGTAATTATACTTGAATCTTTTTCTTTCGTAGGTAATTCAGTTAACACACCAATACTCCCGACCTCGGAGGATTGTTTTGCGATTATATAATCACTTGTCATTGCTATGAAATACCCGCCGGAAGCCGCTAGGCTGTCTACCGAAATAACAACCGGCTTTACACCTTTTAGTTTCAACAACTTGAAGTAAATCTCGTGTATGGCTGCAGCAGTGCCACCTGGGCTGTTTATCCTAAGCACCACAGCCCTTACAAACGGATTTTTTTCCACAGAATCTAAAGCTGCTGTAACCTCTGCAGATTTTGAACTGCCTATAGCTCCTTCGACTGGTATTATTGCTATCAAGCTGCCGAAGCTGTCGATTACAAGATAAACTATGACAAGAACAAGAATCACTGCAAAAACTATTTCCGAATTCTCCCATTTTTTATCAGTCATTGATAGGAAATTATTTGCAAAGTATTTATGCTTACCAGCTTTCAACTAACTTTTTAAATGTATTCCATATATTGTCTTTATGAAAGTCTTGATTGTATGCGGCAGTAAGTCTGATGAACCAATCGCTCAACAGGTAATTGAAGTACTTAAGGAAAACAACGCCCCTTATGAATTCCATATATCATCTGCGCATAGAGAGGCTGAGAAGACTAGAGAGTTGGTAAAGAATTCCGATGCTGATGTGTTTATTGCTGTGGCTGGGTTGAGTGCCGCATTGCCAGGATTTGTCGCTTCATTGACGGATAAACCTGTTATTGGATTGCCGATAAAAGCTGAGAAGAGTGTCGGTAATGGATTGGATGCATTGCTTTCCATAGCCCAATTGCCTCCCGGTTGTCCTGTCGGATGTGTTGGTGTTGATAATGCGAAGAATGCGGCGCTGCTTGCTGTCAGGATTTTAAAGTTGAAATACCCTGAATTAAAATAAATATAGACATTAAACTAATTCTTGAATGGTTGTATGATAAAAAGTGAGGTGATGGAATGGTCTGCACAGTAGTTGTAGGCTTACAATTTCGGAGATGAAGCCAAAGGGAAGATTGTAGATTTCTTGGCAAAAGATTATGATATTGTAGCGCGTTTTAATGGTGGCGCTAATGCTGGCCATACGGTAATTGTTGATGGTAAAACCTTCAAACTTCATCAGATTCCTTCAGGGATTATATCTGACAAGGAAGTTATGCTGGGGAACGGCATGGTTATAGACCCAAAAGCACTTATAGAAGAAATCAATTTTTTAAAACAATCCGGAATCAATACAGATAAAATAACTATAAGCGAGTCTGCACATGTGGTGACTGAGAAACACAAAGAAATGGATTCAAAGGATACGAAAATAGGAACTACTAAAAAGGGCATAGGTCCGGCTTATACAGACAAGGTTGCAAGACAAGGGGTTAGAATGAAAGATATAGCAGGCAATTATCCTGAAATTAAAAAATATATTGGTAATGTTTCGTTTAAAATCAATAAAGCGCTTGATAAAGGTAAGAATGTTATTTTGGAAGGTGCTCAAGGGACATTGCTTGATGTCGATCATGGCACTTATCCTTTTGTTACGTCATCAAATACAATAGCTGGTGGTGCGTGTGTTGGTGTTGGCATAGGACCGAAAAGAATTGACAAAGTTATTGGTGTGGTTAAAGCTTACACTACAAGAGTTGGTCAAGGACCATTTCCAACTGAATTGAATGATGAGACTGGGGAGAAAATAAGAATTAAAGGAAATGAATTTGGCACGACAACTGGAAGACCTAGGAGATGCGGTTGGTTGGATTTGGTTATGTTGAAGTATGCGAAGATGGTTAATGGTGTTGATGAAATAATGGTTACAAAATTGGATGTTTTAAGTGGACTTGATGAAATAAAAGTTTGTGTTGCGTATGAAATTAATGGTGAACAGATTACAGAATTTCCCAATGATAGTAAAGAATTAGAAGTTGTAAAGCCTGTATATCAAAGTTTCAAAAAATGGGAAAACATAGAAAATAAAAATTTGCCGCAAGAAGCTAGGGCTTACATAGATTTTATATCTAAAGAATTGAAAATACCCGTAACATTGGTATCAATAGGACCTGATAGGGAAGACACTGTTTTATTGTGATTGCATGCAGCTAATTCGAAAAGGTAAAGTTAAGGATATATACGATTACGGCAATGGTAAACTACTTTTTGAATTTTCCAACCGTGTTTCTGCATTTGATGTTATACTGCCGTCGGAGATACCTAGAAAAGGTGAAGTTCTCTGCAGGCTTGGTGAATTTTTCTTCAGAACACTTGATATACCGAATCACATGATAGAAGTAATTAAACCAAACAAGATGGTTGTGAAAAAACTTGACTTGATTCCTATAGAATGTGTTGTTAGAGGTTATTTATACGGCAGTTTATATGAAAGAGTGAAAAATCATGAAGTAAAAGTTGCTAATGTAGTATTAGCTAACAAATTACCAGAACCCATGTTTGATCCTACTACCAAGTTTGAGAAAAAAGACAGACCTATAACAAAAGATGAAATTGTAAATGAAAAAAAATGGTTAACTGATGAAGAATACGAAAGGCTGAAGAACAAAAGTATAGAATTATATAAAAAGGTTTCTCAGATAGCCGATAAAGTTGGATTTATTGCTGCTGATATTAAGTTTGAGTTTGGCAAGGACGAAAATGGTAACATACTTTTGGCTGATTCTATAGGGCCTGATGAATTCAGAATGTGGGATAAGACGAAGTATGAGGCTGGCAAGTCACAGGAGGCTTTTGACAAACAGTTAGTTAGGGATTGGTTGATTGCTGTTGGTTATAAGGATGCTTTAGATAAGGCTAGAAAAGATGGCAGAGATATACCACAACCTCCATTGCTATCTGATGATATTATCAAGAAAACTACAGATACTTACATCTATGTGTTTGAGAAATTGACTGGGGGGAAGCTTTAGTTAAGCTACTACAATAATACTGGAATATCGTATTTTTGTGCTAATGAACGGGCACTTTGTAACAAATGATCACCGGCCACTGTATGTCCTAAGTCACTAAGTACTTTGGCTTGCGTTCGTGCATTTTTGGCATAACGCTCTACAACCCAATGCAACGAATTATAAAAAAGGAGATCTGCTGATATATCCCCGCCAAAAAACTGATAAAATCTGTCTACAAGATCTACCTCTTTTGCAGCTCGAGCTTCCCATTCTGGACCATTCTGAGTTATTATTCTATGTGCTTGATTAAGTCCATCATAAACTGTATTATCAACAATACCTACAACATGGTTTCTAAATCTTAAAAACGGATTGATAGGCGGCTGTTCAGCCATACCAGCAAGATACACTCCCCTTAAACCTAAAATATAATTTTTCACTTGTTCTGGTGTTACTCTACCGTCAACATAATGTGAAACTCCGACAAGTCTTTCCAACAGAAGTCTTTCAGAATATGTTTGAGGTGGTTCTTGCGTAGATAGTGGTCCGATGTAAGAAGGTGGAAATATAGATTGTATCTGTGGTCTTGTATAAGTTTCTTGCCCAACTTTGGTGTCAGTAACCAATTCAACCATTTGCTCTAATGACACTGGTTCTAAAACTTCGGGTTTAAATAAAGTTTCATACAACCCTTTTTCAACCAACTGACGAATTCTTCTTGCCATAGATGTACTATTTTTCGGTAATGTCATAAGCTCACTATCTGTCAATGAATAAATTGACTTTAAATACTTATGAAGGAGGTTTATAAAAGCTTAAAAGCTTTACTTAACTACAAGCATATATTTCAGGCACATCTATTATTATTGTTAATTATCTAGAGAAAATATACCAATTATTTTAACTTTAATTTCTACTTTTTAATACTTTTCCGTTGACTTACCTTTTTAACCTTATCAGCAAATGTATATTTACATCGTGATAACATGCCTGTCCATCCAATAGAATACCGCTATTTCTACCCTGAAATGAAGAGAATATGGACTGAGGAAAACAAGCTAGAAACTTGGTTGAAAGTAGAAGCAACACTAGCAAAAGCACATGCTAAATTAGGCAACATACCTCAATCAGCTGCAGAAGAGATAGAAAGAAAGGCGAATCCTAGTTTTGTTAAATTAGAACGTGTAAAAGCAATAGAAGAAAATATACAGCATGACTTAATGTCCATGGTTGAGGCATTGACAGAAGTGTGCGAAGGCGAAGCTAAAAACTATGTTCATTTAGGAGCTACTTCTTACGATATAGAAGATACCAGCCTAGCACTACAATTCAGAGATTCGATGAGCATAATTGAATCAGATTTGAATGAATTTAAAAATGCGCTATTAAATCTAGCTAATACTCATAAAGAAACAATTTGTGTAGCCAGAACCCATGGACAGCATGCATTACCAACTACTTATGGGATGAAATTCGCATTATGGGCTGTTGAAGTTCAAAGGCATCTAGAGAGATTAAATGATGCAAAAAGACGAGTTTTAGTTGGAAAGATGACAGGAGCTGTTGGGACTGGAGCAAGCCATGGTGAAAAATCTGAAGAAATACACAGACTTGTAATGCAGGAATTGAATCTAGAACCAGTATTAATTTCCACTCAAGTTGTTCAAAGAGACAGACATGCTGAATTGATAACCAAGTTGGCATTAGTCGCTGCAACATTGGATAAAATGGCGAAAGAAATAAGAAACCTCCAAAGAACAGAGATAGCGGAAGTGATGGAACCGGTTAAAATTGGGCAAGTTGGTTCAAGTGCCATGCCTCACAAGCGCAACCCACACAAGTCGGAGAGGATATGTGGCCTAGCGAGAATAATAAAATCATTCGTATATCCTGCCATGGAAAACGTATCTTTAGAGCATGAACGAGACTTAACCAATTCAGCCCCAGAAAGGATAATTTATGCAGAGGCTTTCATTCTTTTGGACTACATGCTGAAACAAATGTCTCAGATATTGAATGGCCTAGAATTTAATTATGAAAATATCAGAAAGAATTTAGAACTAACCAAAGGATTGATAATGACTGAAAATGTGATGAATGGTTTGGTCAAAAAAGGCATGCCTAGGCAAGAAGCCCATGAGTTCTTAAGAAATTGCTCATCCGAAGTTATCAAAACTGGCAAAAGTTTGAAAGAAGTTCTGATAAATAAGGATATTTCAAAATACTTTACCGAAAGTGAGTTGGAGTGGTATTTGAATCCTAAGAATTATCTAGGGAATGCTGTCAAACAAGTCGAAAATGTAGTGAATAAACTGAAAGCTTAATAAATTACGCTTACATAATAAAATATGCTGGAAAGGAAGGAAATTCAGGAAATAGCTGGAAACTACAAGCGTGTAACAATAGGCGTCTTGGGCTCCCATTCTGCCGAAGAAGTTGGGATTGCTGCGAAATATTTCGGTCTTCCTACGGTTGTCATATGTCAGAAGGGAAGAGATGAACTATATGTCAAACATAACAAACACTTGTTTGACAACGTAATCATATTAGAAAAATTTTCTGAGATTGCCAATGAGGATATACAAGAAAAATTAAGAGAACTAAACACAATATTCATACCAAACCGTTCCTTTTCTGTTTACGTTGGTTATGATGCTATAGAAAATTCATTCAAAATTCCTATTTATGGCAACAGGCTTCTTTTGAGGACTGAAGAAAGGAATGAAACCAAAAACCAATACTGGCTTTTAGAGAAGGCCGGCATTAGAATCCCGAAGAAATTCAACTCCCCAAACGATATAGACAGGTTGGTAATTGTAAAGGTACAGCAAAAACACAGGCCGAATGAAAGAGCGTTTTTCTATTGCAGTTCCTATGAAGAATTCAAAAAAAAATCCAAAGATTTGATTTACACGGATGTGATATCTGAAAGTGTTTTAGAGAAAGCGAGAATAGAAGAGTTCGTATTGGGACAGAAATTCAATGCCAACTTCCACGGATGGATTTCTAAAGAAATTGGCGATTTTGATTTTCTTGGTTTTGATGAAAGGAAACAAACCAACCTTCACGGCATCTTATCTTTACCAGCGAAAGAACAATTGAACTTGAATATACCTGTAGTAAACGAGGAGGTGGGCCATTCTGGTTTGACTATGAGGGAATCCCAAAAACCATTGGTGTACGAGGCGGCTGAAAAGTTCAGAAGAATAT
>CAYIDG010000036.1:0-6681 GCA_964362055.1 uncultured archaeon
GACCTTTTTAGGTAGCAATGCTATCTCCTAACTCCCAGAGGATAGAAGGTTCAGCACTTACGTGAGCTGCTCTTTTTGTTTTCATATCCAAGCTGAGCTACGGGGCCTACATGTAAAATAAGTTTATTGATTATAAAAACTTTCTGGATCAAAACTGTTTTGTAAGATTAATTTCCTCTGTTCTAATGTGGTTTTTGGTGGACAAAACCCGAACTTTTTCCATACTTGATATTTCGTCATATGTTTTCCATTTTTAAAACCAATCCTATGTATCCACTTTAATAAATTGTCCTTTCCATTCAAAAATAGATAACTCTTTTTATAATACTTACCACTTCTCTTATCGTAATCCAACCTGTCATATTCTGTATGAACTTTAAACCCAAGATCTAGCAACTTCTTTGCAATTTGCTCTATCAACTTTCTATTATTAACAGCGGTTTTGATAATTGGATAATAATGTCTTTTTCTGCTCCGTTTTTGAAAAGTCAAACAGAAATCAGTATCGGCAAATCCTCTCATAAATCTTAGAAATTTCAAATCATTCTCTAATATGAGTTTTGGTATTTCAAGCGAATTATTTTTATTTCCGGTTTTTAAGTTTAGTGTCTTGGTAAAATATGAAAACACTGCTTTCGAGTGTATTCTTGATTGAACCCATGTTCCATAATCATAAGAAATCAACCTTATACCGAATTTTTTGTGAAATAATCGTGAAATAAATTTATGGAATTCTTCATCACCATCTTTATCGCCTGAAATGTCAATAATCGTTTTATTTGAAGTTTTATGTTCAAACAAACACCCATCACCAAAAATTACTCCGACGAGTTCTGATATATCTCCGTCTATATCATTCGGTATTCTAACATGTCGTTTTGAATCGCTTTTACTGAAACTTATATTTGACATATATTATTATATGTAACATATATATAAATATCTTTAAACATTATTTACTTTATGAAACGCACAACGGATGAAATAAGATACCTAATGCTGAAGATACTCAATAACAAACAAAAATATAATGTTGAATCAGTAAGAAAAGAAATAGGAACTGGATTACCTAGTATCTTGCAAAATGCAGAAAATCTTGAAATTTTTGGATTTATTAAGACGAATGAAGTAAATATTGGAAAGAGAAAATATAGAGAGTTAGAGATTACAGAAGAAGGCAAGAAATTTTTTGATATATTAAGAAAAAAATATGAAAATGGCTTCAGACATTAGTTTATGCCCAATCTATAATATTTATAAACTTTAAAGTTTTAATCAAATGTAGAAATAATCTTTGTGCTATTTATGAGTTGGGGAACAGGTGCTAAAAATTCGCTAGTAAATGCTTTTTCTACTCATGTCTACAAGTTTAGGATGTTCTGGCCTCTATCTGCTCTTAAGATTGTTAAAAAGGGGCGATAGGGGAGGATTCTGCAAGGCAGCAGAGGACCTGGCAATTGTTTCTTGAAAAATTTGAAAGTTTAATTGATAGAAATACCGTTGGGCTTAACTTAAGAATCGGAGAGGCTGTTAAATGACTGACATAATAAAATATGGCAATAACGCTATACAAGAATTAGGCGACTTGGATAGAATTTCAAGACAGGTAAAACATAGAACAAATAATGGCTTGGTAATTGTTACAACTGCTTTAGGCAATACCACAGACAGGATAGCAGAAGCTTTATACTTTGGAAACCATAGGGATGCAGAACAAACTTTTGGTGCGTATAGATCTTTGATAGAACAAATAGATGATGCTGAATTAACAAAATTTGCCGAATCTGTTTATCGACAATTCGATACTCAACAACTTTTGGCAGGTAGAAGCAGGAATATATACGAGATGCAGCTTGCAACAGGAGAGGGGCTAACAGCACATCTTTTGCATGCCTATCTAAGGCAATCTGGCATCCATTCTGCAGTTGTAGATATAACTGATACCGATTTCCCTCTGAGATTAGATTTAGGACGCAAATCAACAGCAGCAACAATAGATATGAAAAGTTCTAGAGAAGCTGCTGGAAACTTAAAATCAAAATATAACGTCATCATAGTGCCTGGTTATGCAGGGAAAAGTCATGATGGCCTTGTTAGAACACTTGGAAGAGGAGGAGGCGATACTGCTGCATTTGCATATGCGTACACATTCGATGCCAATCAAGCATGGATTGTTGCAGAAGATGCTTTAACAACAGCACCACTTGAATCCGCCAAAGTAGTGGAAGAAATAAACTTAAATGAAGCGTGGGATGCAGGATTTTTTGGTGCCCGATTGAAAACCCATAAATCAATTGAACCTCTCGAAATATTTTTAAGTGAGAATCCTAATTCTCACGTGTATATAACAGGAAAAGATATGGGACCAAGAAAAACAAGAATTAATCCACAAGCAAAAGAACAGACTGTAAGGTTTATAGCATCTGGCATCATCAGAAGATATGGTATGAGCGGCGATTGGCGAGGTTTTCTTAACCAACTTTACAGCAATTCAGCAGTAGATTGGTTCCTTCTCGGTGGAATGGTAGGGGAATTAGGAATAGGCGTTTCTGAGAGGGGATGGGAGCTTGCCGATGCTATGATAAGGGAATCAAAAAAAAGAGGTTATATTGAAATTACTCACCACGATAATGTTGCATACATAGGTGTAGTGGGTTCTGGTATGAGCGATAAAAAGGGCATTGCAAATCGTGCCTATCGTTCCTTAAGGGGTGTTAACATATTAAGAGCACATGACCCCAATGTTAGGGAACCTAGTTCAACTTCTATAGGAATAATGGTAGATCCTAGGCATGAAAGACAAGCGGTAGAATCTCTCAATAGAGAATTTTTCCAAAATGGTAATGGGCGAAAGAGGTGAAAAATTTATTCTCTTTAATAAATAGATTAATAAAAATCAATTAAGTGTTAAAATGGACT
The DNA here is from genome assembly GCA_964362055.1 of uncultured archaeon. Classification (GTDB taxonomy): domain Archaea; phylum Aenigmatarchaeota; class Aenigmatarchaeia; order CG10238-14; family SCSR01; genus JACQIA01. Next base: position 2,920 of record CAYIDG010000036.1, read on the forward strand.
TCAGAAAAATAGAACAAAAATGGCAGAAGAAATGGGAGAAGGCCAAAATATTCGAAGTTAAAGAATCCCCGAAAAAGAAAAAATTCTACAATTTGGAAATGTATCCCTATCCTTCAGGAAAACTCCACATGGGCCATGTAAGAAATTACGTGATTGGCGATGCATATGCAAGATTCAAGAGAATGATGGGATTTAATGTTCTATATCCAATGGGATACGATGCTTTTGGTCTACCAGCTGAAAATGCTGCGATAAAATCTAAAATCAACCCTAAAGAATGGACGATAAAATCAATAGAAGCAATGAAAAAACAACAGAAGCTGTTGGGGTTGAGTTATGATTGGACGAGAGGAATCGCTTCATTCGACATAAACTATTACAAATGGAACCAATGGATATTCTTGAAATTTTTAGAAAAGGGTTTGGCGTACAAGAAAAAGGCCTCTGTAAACTGGTGTCCAAGTTGCAATACTGTCCTAGCTAACGAACAAGTTGAAGGTGGGAGATGTTGGAGATGCCATAGTCTTGTTGAACTGAAAGAGCTTGAGCAATGGTTTTTCAAAATAACTGCTTATGCAGATCAATTACTTGAAGATTTGAAAAAACTTGAAAATTGGCCCGAACCTGTTAAGGTGATGCAAGAGAATTGGATTGGGAAAAGTGAAGGTGTGGAGATATTCTTCGATGTTGCAGGTATGAATATACGCATATCAACTTTCACAACACGACCAGATACAATATTTTCCGTGACATTTCTTGCATTGGCACCAGAACATCCGCTAGTGGAAAAACTGACAAAAGGAACTAAGTATTACAAGGAGGTCAAAGAATTCGTAGCCAGTGCAATCAGGGAGAGTGCAATAGATAGATTGAATGAAGAGAAGGAGAAGAAGGGTGTATTTATAGGCAAATATGCAATCAATCCTGCCTCAAAAGAAAAAATACCAATATGGGTTGCTAATTTTGCAGTGATGGAATATGGGACGGGTGCTGTTATGTGCGATGCCCATGACAAAAGAGATTTTAAATTCGCAAAGAAATATGGCATACCGCTTAAAATCGTTATAAGACCTGCTGACAAACCTGATTTTAGCATTGAACAAATGACTGAAGCACATACTAGAGATGGAATTATGATTAATTCGGGTCAATTTAATGGACTCGCTAACACAGAAGCTCTTCCAAAAATAGCTGACTGGCTTGTAAGTAATGGCAATGCCCAAAAAATTATTAATTATAAAATAAGGGATTGGCTTATATCTAGGCAAAGATATTGGGGGACACCTATACCAATAATTTATTGCAAATATTGTGGGGTTGTCCCTGTGCCTTACAAAAATTTGCCCGTAAAATTACCAGCGGATGTAAAGTTTACTGGAAAAGGAAATCCTATAGAAACATCAAAAAAATTTGTTAAAACCAAATGTCCCAATTGCAAGAAGGAAGCTAGAAGAGAAACAGATACGATGGATACTTTTGTTGATTCATCTTGGTATTTCTTCAGATACTGTTCTCCGAAATATGACAAACTCCCATTCGATAAATATGTTGCAAACTATTGGATGCCTGTAGACCAGTATATTGGTGGCATAGAACATGCTATTTTACATTTACTCTATGCGAGATTCTTCACAAAAGCCTTGAGGGATTTAGGACTCCATGACTTCGATGAACCATTCACCCGTCTCTTAACTCAGGGGATGATATTGAAGGGTGGTTTTGCTATGTCAAAATCGCGTGGGAATGTGGTAGATCCAGAAGAGATGATAAAAAAATTCAGTGTAGACTCTGTTCGTTTGTTCATTTTGGGTATTGCATTACCGACAAAAGAATTCGAATGGAGCGATAAAGGGTTAAGCTCTTATCATAAAGCCTTAAGCAAATTTGTTAAACAATTTGAAAAACATAATCCAAAAAATAATAGCCGTGATAAATATATTCTTAGCAGAGTTTACAGTACAACTAATGATTTACAGAAATATTTTGAAGAATTTAATTTTCCTTCTGTGATAAATGAATTAAAAGGTATGACAAATGAAATTGAGACTTATAAAAATCATATCAGTAAAAAACCCATGAAAGAGGTTCTGAAATTATTAGTCCTACTATTTTCACCAATTATCCCACATACAGCAGAAGAGCTTTGGTACAAATTAGAAAATAAGAAATTTGTTGCTTTAGAATCGTGGCCGAATGTTGATGTGAAGAAGATTGACAAAAATGTACTTGAGCTTGAAAAGATTTTCAAGAAGACACAGGAAGATTTGAACCATATAATAAAGCTTGCTGGGGAAAAGAAGAATGCTTACCTATATTTTGTAACTGACAAGGAGCTTAATTATTTCAAGGATGTTGCAATTTATTTGAAGAATCTACTTAAGTTTAAAAAAATAGAAATGTACAAAGTTTCTGATAAAAACAAGTATGACCCAGAAAATAAAGCATCCAGAGCCAAATACGGTAAACCGGCTATTTTCTTGGAATAGCTATTTCGATATGGCGATAGAAGCTGTCTCTATGAGACCGGCTACAATCAAAATGACTATTGCTGTGCCAACAAGCAGCAGGCTGTCTTTTGTTACTGGCCAGAAAAGTTTTGATTCCCGCTTGGTAAACGATACGGAAATCATCCCCCCAGCTATCGCGCCTATGAAGTAGGCTAGAATCTCCAAGCTGCCGTGCGGGAAATAGACCAGAACTGCTAAAGGCAAACTACCTATTCCACCTATGCTTTTTGCCGTCAGGCCAATTGCTGTAGCCAGTATAGAGGCATTCCAGGACAAATGAATATCGCGCCAGCACCAAACAAGAATGACAGGATTACTGATAGAATTAAAACTCCTATATTGTTAACTACTATCCTTTCCAAAGTGCCCCCGAAGAGTACACTACCTCGTATGAGGTTTATTTCTTTTATCTGGTCCTCGAACAGCTTTTGGACAGTCGTTTCAGGCAGCATCAGGAAGACTATTGACAAAAATATTATTACCCCTGCAAAAAAGGAGGTGTATATGGAAAGTATGTCGCCGTGTTTGTCCAAGAAACCTCCGTGGATGTTTCTCTCAATCTCCTCCTCTGTAGTGGTTTCTTCGTAAGTTATCAACCTCACCATGAACGGTGTCATGGCAATTGTTATGAGGAATGTTGTAAACAGGCCTACGGACTGAGGGAATATTAAAAATGAAATGAATAGGCAAATGACGGAAATGGCGCCACCGACGATGAACATCCACCAAGGATGCCTGAGCGCTTCGCTTACCGAGACCAGCTTCTCCAATACCATTAGAATAAAATTATAAGTGAAAGGATTTATTACTGATATAAATGAAAGCTAAACCTTTGGGGATTTTATTGGTCATGTTCATGCTGGTTGGGGGTTTTTCCATAGTACCCTATATCCTTCAGGCTTCCTTCTACAACCCAACTACACCAACCAACGTGCAATTGCCCACTACCAATATAGTGGATTATGAGTTGGCGCCGGAACAGGAAACTGAGATACTGAGGCAAGGCAAAACGATCATAAGATTTGAATACAGTTTGGCGTGCGAGAAGTGTTTGGAAACGCAGAGCATATTGGAACAGCTTGTAAATTTAAATAAATTCAAAGATCAGGTGGTGTTGGAGGAGATAAAATCAGCCTCCGGAGATTTGCCCAAGGTTAACATCATAGGCTTCACGATTGGTGACAATCAAATAAGCGTAAATCAAAACAATTTGCAGGGCGTGAATGTAACCGAATCGGGCATAATAAATTCCTTA
>CAYIDG010000037.1:0-6660 GCA_964362055.1 uncultured archaeon
TTCTTCACTTCAACAACCATTTCCTCACTGTTAGGCAGTTTCCTCTTGATAGTTATTGGTATAATCTTTTCCTTGAATTCACCCTTTGAAATTTCAATAGGATTAGTTTCTTCAACTTTGACGAGAATCGGTGCACCTAGAGAAACCTGTAAAGCCCTAGCACCTACAAGCCTAGCGACTTCAAACCTTGTCAATCTATCTTTCGGCCAAATCACAATTCCACCTGGAAGCAGTAAACGCATGCAGTTTTGCCCCTTGAGGTAATATCTCTATTTCTTATGCTAGCTTAAAATGTTTACGGTTTGGGCAAATCTCTTAAATATTAATGCTTATTTAATTTTATGTCAACTGAATACGATAGGACAACTGTACCTGAGAGATTTGTAAGGACATATTTGGAAAGGAGAAGACAAAGAGGAGGGAAAGATTTTCCAGAAGGCGTCACTGAAGCTATTATTTATTTAGTTACAGATGCCCATTTGGGTAGTCCTACATCAACTACTGTAAAAGAATTGTATGGACTTACACCTGAGCAACTCAAAATAGTACAAGGACAACTATCTACTATAAGGCGTCAATACCGAAGAGTCCCCAGATGACTAGAACTCTTTGGTAATTATAACCTTATCTAAACAAACGTTTAAAACATTGATTTGTAAGATTAATTAGACTATTATGGAAACAGTCGGTTTAGTCGGTTTGGGGAAAATGGGGTCTGGCATCGCGGAAAATCTTCTGAAGGCTGGCTATCTGAAAGCTGTCTATAAAAGAACTGTCGATGACGAAATTAAAAAATTAGAAAAGCTAGGAGTTTATGTTGCGAAATCGCCTGAAGACTTGGCAAGCAAAGTAGACTATGTATTTCTGTCAATACCGAACGAAGCTGTTGAAGATGTGGTCTTTGGAAAAAAAGGCTTGATAAATGGGTTGAAGCCTAAGAGCATTGTTGTTGATACTGGTAATTGTGACCCCAGGCAATCAATGCGCATTGCTGAGAAACTAAAAGCACGTGGAGTATATTTTTTAGATGTAGGTGTTAGCGGGGGACCTGATAGAGCACAAAAAGGAACTTTAGCAGTTTGGGTTGGTGGAGACAAAGAGGCTTATGACAGATTATCAAAGATTCTAAATGCAATAGGCAAGCCACAGCATCTGGGGCAATCCGGGAATGGTCATAAAGTAAAGATGCTGCATAATCTGCTGGAACAAGAGCAGATGCAGGCCATTGCAGAAGTTGCGAATCTTGCCGTGAGTTTGAATTTAGATCCCAAAAAAGTGTTTAAAACAATCCGTGAAGGATTAGTTCAATCACACTTAGGAGATTTGTACACAAATGTCCCTGATGATGAGATATTTTCAAGAGAGCCGAAGGTGGAGGGCGGGGATTATCCTAGGATGGCTTTGGAAATTTCACGAGAGCCTTTGCCGGATGGCGCAGTTAGCTATTGGATGAGACTGATATCCAGAGCTTCTAAAGAAGAAAAGGAAGAGATAATCGAAGAGGCTGTCAAAGCTATTGCTGATGAATTAAGAAAACTAAAGGACGATGAAAAATTCGAATACGGTTTCAAAACACTCGGCGCACTCAGGAAAGCTTTCGGGGGGCATAAGTGATGTATAAGCTGGGTGCTGTTGGTGTAGGGCATTGGGTGATGCGACTGAAGCGAACCATGGATACTGACGGGAGGATGAACATAAGCAAGGCAGTTGGGGTGACATGGTATGATGACAAGAAAGAAATTCTGGACAAGTTCGGAATAACCAGAGAAAATTATTTTAGGATTGAGCCTCAAAAATCTTTGCCGGAAGAATTCTTTGGTGGTTTGGATGTCGTACAGATTGCAAGCCACAACAAATTCCATAAGGAGCAGACCATCCAATCTTTAGAGCACGAAAAGGTTACAGTAACAGAGAAAACTTTTGCAACCAATCGTGGAAATTTCACTGAAGCTGTAGATTTTATAAAAACCAACAATCACGAGAAGAGAGTTACTATTCATCTGCACTATTTGGGAAAAATTCTGACACTTGAATTGCCGAAGATTTTATCATTTGCAACCAAGGAATACGGGAAAATAACGCATGCCATTGGCACATTCTTCGAGGAAATAAATCCTGAGGATGTGAGAAGAAACTGGCTGTTCAAACCAGATAACGGCGGAATTCTGATGGACTGGATTCATCCGCTGGAGATTCTGTCCTACACATGCAAGGCAGATTTTGTCGATTGCCTTGAGGCTGATGTGTATGTGATAAACAAGGATTACGATTATATCAATCCCACAGGGGCGTATGCAAAGTTTAAGATTGGAGGTAGTAATTTCTCGCAAGATGCTTTAGCATACATAAGAGTCGGTAAAGGATTCCCGCATGGTATAACGCATAAGACGTTGAGGTTGGTGTTTGAGAAGAATGCGTTTTTGGACTTGAATTATATAAGTTCTGAGCAGGAGTTCAACTCTGAATTGCGTGGGAATTGGGAATTGATTGAAATAAAGAATGGGAAAAGAAATGTGGTAAGCTTTGGCTCACCGAAAGGACCTATATCCTACCAATTTATGCTGAATGAGATGATAGAGATGATAAACGGCAAAAAACCATCCCTGTCGTTAGACGATATCAAAAAAATCTATGAGCCTTTGTGGAAATTCCAGGAAGCAACAAAAGGCAAAGAGCCCAAAAGGGATGAAAATGGCATCAGAGATTTTATCAAAGCCGGACTGGAAAAGGCAGCCGATTGGCAGTTTATGGTTTAAATCAAAATATAAAGTTGAAAGTCTATGCGAGAGATTAATATTCTAGGTGCAGGTTTGTCAGGTTTATCGGCTGCTATAAATTTAGCTAAAGCAGGATACGAGGTAAATGTATTCGATGTTAGAAAAGACAGTGGAGCAAGATTCGAAGGAGATTTGCAGGGTTTAGAAAATTGGACAAGCGACAAGGATATTTTAGAAACTTTTGAAGAGATGAATGTAAAGATAAATTTTCATTGCAATCCTTTCAAAAAAGTTATAACAACTAATGGCAAAAGGACTTTTCAAAATGAGTATAAGCGGCCAATTTTCTATTTGGTTAAACGAGGTACGATGCAGGACAGTATAGATCAGGGACTTAAAAGGCAAGCATTAGACGCAGGTGTTGAAATAAGATATAATACAAAGTTTCAGGATAAAGCAGAAATTATTGCCACCGGACCTAAGATGAAACGCAAACTTTATGGAATAGATAAAGGCGTAGTTTTTGATACAGATATAGATGATACTGCTGTTGCAATAATCAACGATGAAGCAGCTTACAAAGCCTATTCTTATCTTTTGGTAACAAAAGGATATGGTTGCATAGCGACTGTTGTATTGGATAAATTCCATCTTGTTAATAAATGTCTGGAAAAGACGAAAGAAATTTTGATGAAAATGTTCGATTTCAAAATCAGAAATGAGAAAGGAGTTGGGGGATTTGGTAATTTTATTTATCCTCCAGTACTTGAAGAAAATGGCAGCTTGTTTGTTGGTGAAGCTGCTGGACTACAAGAAGCCTTAGCAGGATTTGGTATACGATATGCTATTGCTTCAGGTTATTTAGCTTCAAGAAGTTTTACTGATGGTATTTCTTATTCTCAAGCAATTAAAGAGAAATTCGACAATCAATTTAAAGCATCAATAGTAAACCGTTTTATATGGAACTTCTTCGGTGACAAAATGTTTCATTTATTGGAAATTGGTTCTAAAAAAGATTCTTTAAGTGTTTTAAACAAATTATACAACTTTAGATTATTTCCTCAAAAGATGATTTACCCAATAGCTCTTTCATGGTTTAACGCCAAGTACAAATAACAATCATGGTTTGAACTGGCTTACTTCTTTCAACAAATCTATGTTGCCCATGAAAGTCTGCCTGCAGCAATAACGAGCTAATCCCAAGCTATCCAAAACTTTCTTGCCATCTTCCCCTTTCTCCGTCCTTTCCTTGTACTTCTGCCATAAATGGCCTATGACTTTGCCGCATGTGATGCAACGAACCGGAACTATGACTTTTATCACCGACTAATTTAATTCATTACAAATTTCGAGTATTTAAAACATTATCTCTTTGACCTTTGCTTATGACGTCTTGAACCACGACGACTGGCTCCACCAGCATGATGAGGCTCATTCCTTCTTGGATCATAAACAAGCATATTCCTGTCATACTGCATGAAAGTACTCCTCAAATCCTTGTTCTTAGTGTATTCAACCAAACCTTTGGCGATAGCCATCCTAGCAGCCTCAGCCTGACCAATCACACCACCAGATTTAATGGTAATATCAACATCCACTTTACTTCCCAAATCTCCAGATAAAATCAAAGGCTCCTTCACCCACAATCGCAAGACTTCATTGCTCCATATGTCCAAAGGTGTTGAATTGATTTTAACCTTACCAGTTCCACCAGTAACCTTGGCTCTGGCTATAGCCAACCTTCTTTTCCCTGTAGTAAACAAAATCTTCGGCTTGTCACTTTTCTTCATTTTTTACCACCAACTGCAAATGATATCTCTTCTAATGTGATGTATTTTGTTTTTAATCTGCTTGCATCTGCTACCGCTATTTTTTCAAAAGTTTTATTCTTAAATTCTTCTGGTACACCTACATATACTTTAAGATTTTTGAAAGCTTCCCTGCCTTTAGTTCTATCCCACGGCAGCATCCCTCTTACAGTTCTTCTTAAAATTTCATTAGGCTGTTTGGGGAAGAAAGGGCCGTGTATAGGATCACCGCGTCTGATTCTTTCAAAATAAAACTCAACTTTCGATTCTGGATTACCTGACAAAACAGCCTTCTCACTGTTTACAATAACAATTTTCTCACCTTTTAACAAGCTTTTGGCTATAATCGAGGCAAATCTTCCAAGTATATGGTTTTCAGCATCATAGATTTTCATAAATTACACCAATATTCTGACTCCAGTTCCCTTTGGATTTATTTTCACCAATTCCTCGATTGTTATAGGTTTGCATTTGGCTTTCTTTATTTTTTCCAATGCCAATGAAGAGAATCTCCAAGCTGCTATGCTAACGGATTTCGTCAATTCACCATTTCCTAATACTACACCAGGGACAATAACAGCTCCACCGTCTTGTGCATGCTTGTTTATCTCAGATAGGTTGACCTCCACTTTCTGCCTTCTTGGTTTATTCAGCTTTTCAGCAACATCTCTCCATATGGGAGCTTTTGACTCGAATGACTGTTTTTTTAGAGTTTCTGCTAACTGTTGCAAATACAGGTTCGTTGGACCAGTTCTCTTAGCCATATATATCGATTACATAATGTAGGATTTGGAGGTTTTTAAATTTGTTATAATGCTTCTCTGTTTTTGATTTTATTCAAAGCTTCTTTCCCTTTCTTCGTAGTTAAATATAATCTACCTTTCTTTTCTTCTGGATTTAAACATTTAACTAAATCTCTTTTGGCAAGATAACCTAATCGCGTACTTACATTCTTTAAAGACATGTTTAAAGCTTTTGCTATTTCAGATGGCATTACAGGACTATATTTGGAACTTATATAGAATAGTATACTTCTTGCTGTTTTATTTCTAAGAAGAAAACCCACATTATTCCATAGCATGCATTAGTTTTGGTTCTTAGAATAGCCTTGGTTAGACATCAGATTGACATCATTTTTAAGACGTTGAAAAACAAAAAATTAATATGGAAATTTTGGTTATCGGCTCAGGTATCCCTGAAAATACAAAATATAAACATCCTACAAAAGAAAATTTCAAAGAAAACAAAAATGATGTAGTAATATTTTTAGACAAACAAAAGAGCAAAGGAATAGATGTAAGTTGGGATTTAGAAAATACCCCTTTACCTTTTAGAGATAATGAATTCTATAGAGTAATTGCTTATCATGTCTTAGAACATTTAGATAACAAAAGAAGTTTATACAGATTAATGGACGAATTACATCGAATTTTAAATTCAAAGGGAATTTTAAAAATAAAAGTTCCTCATTTCAGTTCTTTTGTAGCTTATGAATCCCCAGACCATGTTCTTTTCTTTGGCTATGATACATTTGGCTGGTGGACTGAAGAATGGTTTGAACCTTATTATGTAAGAAGGAAGTGGAAAATAATTAAAAGAAAATTGAATTTTCTAATTGATGGTCCTTTCAATAAACCATTTCTTTTTCTAAACAAAATAGTTGGTCCAATAATAAACAAATTCCCAACATTTTATTCTAGATTTTTATGTTGGCTATTACCTTGTGATGAAATATATGTGGAATTAATACCAGTAAAATAATTTTAGAAAGAATATTAGAGATAAGATAATAATGCGTCAAGCGGGATTTGAACCCGCATACCGAGCTTTTTCTAAAAGTTGGGAAGCTCGTATCTTAACCAGATTGGATCATTGACGCTTAGCGCCGAGAGGGAGATTTGAACTCCCAAGAGCTTTCGCTCGCTGGTTTGCTTCCAAAGACTCAAGACCAGTGCCATACCGGATTAGGCGACCTCGGCATTATTAGTTCTCATCATCTTGAGAGTCAGCTCTTGATGTCACTTAATTAAAATACGCTTCTGTTTATAAATTTTCATTTTTGACCAAAAGAAGTTATTCAACAACTTCAAGTTTGCCGTTCTTAGGTATGCTCAACTGCAACTTCTCCCTGAATT
>CAYIDG010000038.1:0-6545 GCA_964362055.1 uncultured archaeon
GGCTCTTCCGATCTAGGGTGGAAGGAGGTTGCCAAAATAAGGACAGGGCATTTTCACAGTTACTTGTATCAAAGATAAAATGGTTATGTCAAACGTGTGACATCAAGTGTGATACGTATCACATTTTAAAAATTATTTCCTAGCAATCGTCAAAAAATTATTCCCGTTCCCACTTTCCAGGAATTTTATAGGTTGAAAATTGGTTGATTTCAAAAAATTTTCAGCCTCTTTTATAGCAAACCCCCTTATCTTTGAATTTTCTTCATAAACACTTCTTTTATCATTCTGGATAAGCTCGTATGCAACTTTCCAGACCGCTAGTGCAGGATTTTTGTTTTCAGGTATTAGTGTAGAAGTTTTCTTGATCTTCAAATTCTCATTTTCAACCTTCGTTATCGTGCTGCCGTTATTTTCCAAAAGCCTGAGTGAATTTATATTTTCCAACAAAATTATACCCCCGTATTTCAGATTCCTGTAAAAGCTTTCGAACGCAGAATGCACATCCCTATCGTCAGTAAAATACGAGAACGTATCCCCCAGACAGATTATCGCATCAAATCTTCCGTTGGAATTCAATTTCTTTATATCGCCACCTATGACGCTTGCAAACGGCAGGTATTTTCTTATGTAATTTTTCATATCGTCTGATGTTGCGAAGATTGTCACATTAAACCCCTTTCTAATCAGCTCATTGGCCACACCAACGTACCCAACTATCAGCAGATTTTTAGCAGACACTTTCTTCAATTCGTTTATTATATTTTCAGCAATTCCCCTATTGTCCAAATGCAAATCATAAAATGCATATTTCGCATGCGCCAAATCCAACTGCTGCAGGAAATTCATATAATTAATTAAGTTATTTATATAATTTGATTTACGGGTTTGTAGTCTAGCGGTTTGAAATTAGTAACGTAAAGGACGGCGTGTTGACGTCGCGTAAACCCCGGTTCGAATCCGGGCAGACCCATTCAAAATTCAAAAATCCTATTCTCCCTCAATATCGATAAGATATCAGAAAAAACCTTTTCCTTGCCTTGATTAGCATTGATCATATGCCAACCAAACTCCCTCCCAATTTCAATAAACCTCTTCCTCACCTTCTCCATAAGCCTTGCATCAACCTCGTGTATATGTCTGTCTTCCCTGGCAAATGCAAATCTTTCGCCGTCAAGAAGAATTCCTATATCCTCCTTCATCAATGTCGAATTTATCGCCTTCAACCAACTGTAATCAGCCCCTTTCGCAGAACCCCACGCCAACCCGGTCCCGATATAATCCTCGGCAACAACACTTATCTCATGCGCCAACTTCCTTTTTAAAACCGACTGGAACTGCAACCTGTTGACAGTAAACCACATCTGCAACTCCTCTTCAGAAATTTCCTGCCTATCACTTCTAAGAATGCTGTCTAAAAAGGGTCCGGATGGCTTGATGTCATAAATGGGATACTTCACATAATCAGCCTTCAGCCCTTTGCTCAGAAAATATTGGGCCACATTCTTAGCCTGCGTTGTTTTACCTATATTGTTAATTCCATAGATGACAATAAACTTCCCCCGCATAGTGAAAATATTAGATACTATTTATTTAAATTAACTTAAACAAATTTTTAGTATGGTTGTGGAATTAACCAGCGCTGCTTTGGAACCTATTGCTAGGCTGATAGTTGCGGCAATGCTGGGGGCGGTAGTTGGATTGGAAAGGCAATTGACGCACAAACCAGTCGGGTTGAGGACTTATATGCTTGTTTCTTTAGGAGCTGCACTGTTTACAGTGATTTCGACATTAGAGTTCCAAGGAGATTCCGCAAGGATTGCCGGTGGAATAGTGACAGGCATAGGTTTCCTAGGCGCAGGTAGTATAATCGCTACAAGAGGGCAAGTTCACGGCGTCACCACCGCAGCAAGCTTATGGGCTGTAGCTGGCATAGGATTGGCTGCAGGCTCTGGGAACTATATTCTGTCTATCGTAGCAGCTATTCTGGTTTTCGTGATTCTGCATTCAAAAGCGCTGGTAAAAAATTTAGAATGATTTACTATACAGACCAAAAGCGGCGATTCTTAATGAATACACGCTCGGCTCCCAACACATCCCTCATCAACCCATCTTCATCCTTATAATATTTCCCCAAAACTCTTTTGGCGGTTGTAGGACCAACACCTCTCCCAGCCATCGCCAACGCCGCCTTTCTTCTATAGACTAAAAATAATTCCGCCCTTTGTTTAGCCCTCTCATATTTTGTCATTTCCTCTTGCGTCATTGGTGATTTCCTCAAGGCTTTCTTGATTATCTTCCCTGCTCCAGTCCATTGATGCTTCAACACCGCAAGTGTTCTGGCGTCGCACTTTTTGCACTTCAAGTTATCTTTTACATCCTTTACTAAAAAGACTTGATCCCAATCGCCGCAGTTGACACAAACCAATCTGATCTTTGTATTTAGCAATCTTTGTTTGAACAATTCAAAAATCTCCATCTCAGGCTTCTCAGGTCCAATCACCTCGGCATACTTATGCTTTACCCCGATCTTGCCTATCGGCGACAAGCCCGGCTTGAAGACTACAGAGATTTCCTTGCTCTGTATTTTTCTAAGTATTTCAACAGCTTTTTCAACATCAAGCTTCTCAGTCTCCAACTCTTTCAGCGTTTCTTTGTATATGGGCGTTCCGACATAATCATCGATTATCCTCTGCATCCTCACCTTGCCGAATTCAGCGTCCCTGGATATCGCGCCAAACCTTTTTGCCACATGCACGAACTTCCATTGGAACAACTCACTCTTGCCCAGGCTCATCTCCAGATAACTCTGCAGATGTTCGGGTTTGGTATTGAAGAGAATTTCTTTGATTAAATTAATATTCTTCTGCTGGAATTGTATCATTATCCTGTAAGGATCGGTCTTCAGCCCAACAGAACCAACCCTGCTGGTCAGCAATGCAACAATAAACCTGCCCAAAGTTTCATTGACATTCGTCCCAAAGCACGTATGGATGACTGCAAGATTCTCGAAATCCTCTATCAAAATTGTCTTATCATCTGGAACTGTGCCAAACTTCATTTGAATTTTTATAAGTTTAGCCATATCCTTGGCACAATTCTCGTCAACAGGATACAGTTGCATTATTTCATAAATAATTTCACTTTCACTTTTCTTTCCCTTCAGCTTGTCTTTAATTATAGCCCTTAATCTGCCGACTTCCTGGGCAACATCATACAGAACAGGAATCAACTCCCCCTCCCAGCCTGGTATAGCCGCTTCTATATCCTCGATGGGTTCAACCATCACCTTATCCCCCTCAACAGCAATTATCCTCCAAGGCTGGCCTTTGACTATGAATGTCGTGTTTGGCTCGCCATGCAATGCAATGAATTCCTCATCCAAAACGCCGACGAACGAGTTGTCAATCATGTTGAACACCCTGTAACTTTTTAAATTTGGTATTGTTGAAAGATTCTCGAAATAATAGCTGAATCCCCTTGTCTTCTTTCTTATAGTTCCATCTAGAAAAATCAATCCCAATCTATCCAGCTGTTTGCAGACATCCAAAAATTCCTGATAGGTTAAATTCCTGTAGGGATACGCCCGCTTCACTATTTGATAAGCCTTCTCCAGTTCAATCCTCCCAAAGTCAAATGTCAAGCCTATCAGCTGATGTGCCAGAACATCATAAGAATTTTCATGGAAAACCAATGGTTCCAGTTCAGCATTCAATGCTTTTCTAGCTATCACCGCCGATTCAAAAATATCATCCTCATCGGTCGTCACAACTACACCTTTGCTTACTTTCGAAAGTTCATGCCCGCTCCTGCCCACCCTCTGTATCAACTGTGTGACTTGTCTAGGCGACATGTACTGCAGAACCAAATCAACAGCGCCTATGTCTATCCCCAACTGCAGGCTGCTTGTAGCTATTAGTGATTTTAATTCCTCGTTCTTGAAAGCCTTCTCAGCTTTAATCCTGACTTCCTTGCTCAGAGAGCTGTGGTGAATTTCCGTTGGAAACTTTTTATCCAGCGCCTTTATCCTGCTCGCAAGTATCTCGGCAAAATCCCTCGTGTTTGTAAACACCAAAGTTGCTCTGGATTTTTTTATCAAGTCCATTATAGTCCTTAATCTAGCTGCAGTTTCTGTGGATGAGAATATTTTCGTAGCTATTTTTTTGTCTTCCGATTTGGGTTTTGGGTTTATCGCTTTTATTTCAACTTTTTTCAGTATGTCTGCTTTCACCACCTTCACAACCCTTCCGCCAGAAAAGAACGCCCCAACCTCCTCAGGCTCAGCAACGGTAGCTGACAGCATAATCAGCTGGAAATCGCCGCACAATTCCCTTATCCTCTCCAGCGCTACAGCAAGCTGCACACCACGTTTGGAGTCAACTGTTTCGTGAATCTCATCCAAGATTATATATTTCACATTTCTCAAAAGTTCCCTAATCCTCTTTCCTGTAAGCATCGGCTGCAGCTGTTCCAGTGTTGTAATCATCAAGTCTGGAGGAAATTCCACCTGCAGTTTCCTTTCATAAGAAGAGGTATCGCCATGCCTGACAGAAACCTCCAGTTCAAGCTCTTTGGCCCACCACATTATTCTATCAAGCAGATCTCTGTTGAGTGCACGCATTGGCGTGCAGTACAAAGCACTGATTGGTTTTGGTTTTTCATTCATAATTTTATCAAAAATTTTCAGTAATGCAGCCTCGGTTTTGCCAGAGCCTGTGGGGGCTATAACAAGCGTGTTTAATCCTGATGCAATAGACGGTATGGCTAATTGTTGAGGCAGTGTAGGCTCTTTAAATCTCTTCTGTATTATCTTCTGCAGTTGCGGGCTAAGGGTTTCAAACACCATTTATACCAGCCCTTTTTAATTCTCTATGAAGCCGTGAGAAATTTTTGAAAAGAATAGTCTCAATTCCAACAGCTTTAGCCCCTTTCAAATAGATTTCCTTGTCGTCGATGAAAATGCACTCATCCGGTTTCAATTTCAGCTTCTTCAATGTATGCAAGAATATCTTTGGAGAAGGCTTCTTCAACCTGATTTCATAGGATAGAAAAACAGGCTTGAATATCTTGTATCTTCCTTTCATCCTGTTGTATTCTGCCATCTTTCCAGAGACATTCGTCAATACAGGGACTATATAACCAGCTCCCCTTAACCTCTTGACTAAGCTCCTCATTTTAGGATTAAGTTCTAATTTTAGAGTAGATTCCTTCCAAATTTTGCGATGGGCAGATAGTTTCACGTCCTCTTTTTTTAATTTCTTCTTCAACAATCTCCAATATTCGTAGAAAGTTATGCTGCCATCATCCATCAAATCAAGAAGTTCATCTGTAATTGGTTTCACACTTTTGTATGGCGCATCAAACTGTCTTGCAGTTTCCCTTGCAATTAGTGGCGCTATTCTCGGACACATCACGCCATAATAATCAAAAACGATTGCTTTAATCACTAGTCTCACCACTAAACAATGCAGGAGTAATATACCATTATATGTCCAAGTCGCATAAGTGAAATCATGAATAGAGCGACTCTTAATAAAATGCTGAAGCGCCTTAATAAACTTTATCATATCGAAGTTAGAAGAGAAAGGTCATTTGAGGTTTTGATACACGGTTTATTGTCGCATAGGACTAAAGACGAAACAACATTCCCTGCTCAAGAAAGGTTGCTTAAAGTAGCTGATACTCCAGAGAAAATGCTGAAATTATCCGCAAAAGAAATACAAAAATTGATTTATCCGGTTGGTTTCTACAGGCAAAAATCAAAAAACATTCTAAAGACATGCAAGATGCTTGTGGAAAAGCATGGTGGAAAAGTTCCTAAGGCAAAAGAGGAATTGATGCAATTGCCTGGTGTTGGCGAGAAGACGAGCGACATTATTTTATTATTTGCTTATGGTAAAGACGTTATCCCGGTAGACACCCATGTTGAACAAATCTCTAAACGTTGGCATATTGCTGATGAAAAGGATAAACCTGAAGACATTAGAGAGAAATTACATAAGCTGATCCCAAAAAACAGAGCGATAATCAATCAATTGTTGGTCCAATTTGGAAAAGGCATCTGCAAAGCACCTATACCGAAATGTTACATGTGTCCTGTTGAGAGGCTATGCCCATACGAACACAAAAATCTTTAGCAGGCAACTAGGCATATTTTTAAGATACAAAAAAACAAAATCTATCATATGGAAAAGCCCCTGCTTCTGCTTACTTTTACACTAGTCTTTATCTCCTATGCCATTTTGGTAGCGGCTGTTGACATATCAAAGACCACCGGTTTATCAGGCGGTATGACTAGCAGTTATGCCTCCTATTCAGTTAACTTCGGCGATACCTACAGCTCTATAGGTGGCGTATGCTGGGATTTTGTTTTTGGCAACGATGTTCTAGATCCGACCGATAATCTTCATATTTCACTCGTTCCCATGCCAGCTTCATCTTATTATGGATTTACAAATGTCGGAAGCACGCCACAATCCTCGCGCACTCTTTGCATTACTCCAGCCCATACAGGTTTCAACGAATTTTTGGACGGAGCTGTTAGTGGT
>CAYIDG010000039.1:0-6349 GCA_964362055.1 uncultured archaeon
GAGGATGCGTCATATAAAGATCGTATTAACCGATGAATTTCAAGTCAAAAGTCAGAAGAACCCGATTCTTGTTGACAAATGCATAGAGAGCAATGGCCGTACTAAGGATCGTGTACAGGAATTTGTCTGCAAGGGCGGCGATGGCGGACAACAATACAAATTCATTGAATGTCCTGATGGCTATAAGTGCGGTGATGGCGCATGCGTTCCTGGCGAACAGCCAAAAAGACTTACTAATGAAGAAAAGTTCCGTTTGGAAAACCCATCGACATTGAGTCCAGGCAAGGTTGAGGTGGCACTGTCTTCTGGCGTTTCGCTTGTGAACAAGGTTGTTGTGGAAAGTGGCGGGTGTGATAAGGCTGGCGGCAGGATTGATGTAAAGGAATCCTTAAGGTTTTATGTTTTCGATACTGAGAGTAGCTTCTTGATGTCTCCCACTTCTAGTTTGAAGGATGCAAGTGACCAATGGGTGACTGCGACTGATTTTTGTCTGGGTCCAGACAAGTTGGTGGAATATGCGTGCACGGGTACTGCAACTGGTATGTTTGTAGTTGGTTGCCAGTGTTCTGATGGAAAATGTCCATCTCAAGGATTGACGCGTCCGACTGAAGTTCCTGTGTCTGGGGACTGGACAAAAAAATGGCCTTACACAACAAATGTATTGCCTACAGCCGGTTTGAGTTGTACGAAACCAGATGTCAACCCAAACTTCAAAGAAGCGTTAACTATAACTCAGAATGGTCAGCAAGTTTCCATGGAAGACAAATGCGTTTCATCCGACGAGTTGATTGAATATGCTTGCGCTGATAAATTTTTTGCTGGTGAAATTCACATTCAGTGCCCGTGTGAAGATGGTGTATGTGTAAAAAGGTCGCCGGTTAAAATACCCGCTGGAGTCAAATATTTGACCGAAAGTGAAGACGTTCAATCATATACATCATGCGACAAACCAGCATCTGACATTGATTTCTTCAAGAAACAAAAGCGTTCCATGAATGCCCCATTCCACTCATTTGATGTTTGCCATGACGACAAGCAGCTTGAAGAGTTTTATTGTAAGAGTGCGAATTTAGCCGCCTCAATTGTAGTTGAATGTGGAGGTTCGTGCGTGCAAGGCCGTTGCATCGCTGGCAAAGTTGCAAAAGTGCCTGAGGAAGGGAGATTCGACATTCCAGAAATTCCAGAAGGCGCGGCACTGAAAGAAAAGAAACTGTATATACCAGCCGATATTTTTGAACCACGTTTGTCTTGCAATAAAGCTGGTGATTATTTCAAAAAAGATAGTTTGGTGTTTGATTACGGCGAATCTTCTCAGCAGTCGGTTGAAGATGTCTGTTTAACCAAGGATGAGCTTGGGGAAATCCTTTGTGTAGGTGATAATTATGCTGGATGGGCTTATGTCAAGTGCCCATGCCAGAATGGCGCGTGCATCAGGTGGCTCATGCAGTTTGGGGATGTGGATATAGAAGATTTGGTTGCAGTATTCAATGAGAATATAAAAGGCATGCCTGACATTGTAAAACAATTGATTGGCACGGAAAGAATTGAGTTCACTGTTGAATTGAGACAGCCGAAAGGACTGGCTGCAAAGGCAACACAAAAAGAAACTCCGGCAGCTACTATTGGGATGAATACAGAAAATGGAAAGATTGTGGAATTGACGAGCGGAGAAGTGATAGAAAACCCGGCAATGAGAGTAAAAACGAGGCTAGAGGTGCTGGAAAAACTTAGAGACTCGACGGATACTGCAAATGCATTTCTACAGGTGCTCAGCGATGGCAGCATTGAGCTCAACGGATTGACTGCTGGAGCCTCTTCTAAATTGAGTTTGGTCAAAGTTGGATTGAAGGTTGCGAGAGTGGCACAACAAAGTCTGCAATTTGTAATAAAGCCTGGAGAATCAAAGACAATCAGCTTCAAAGGCAAAGAAGCGGTCTTAGAAAGCACGCCTGAAGGAGTAAAGCTGGTTATAGTCAAGGGCCAGCCTGACATTTCTGTTGTCGATGATTTTGGAGCGACGATTGGATATACGAACAAAAAAACCCAAGAGGCTGTCGTTTCAATGGAACACAGCAAGATTGGTGGAATTTACATGAAATCGAAGGGCTTCTATCAAACTTATTGGTCTGAGCTTAAAGAGAGGCCGAAGCTGCCAATCAAGGGACAGGATTGGACTATTCTTGATGCTATTGATTTGGGAAGGAGCAATAGCGGCACGGTGCTGTCCGATTAGGTGAGTGTTATCGCAGATAAAGGTAAAAATGCAAAAGAAGTTGGGAAACAGAAGAAAAAGTCTGGATTGAAAGCAATACTTTTAGGAATAGTTTTTCTTATTTTGATTATTATCGCAGGGGTGGGAATTTTATTTGCGCTTCCAACCAAGACTGTTGAAGAAATCAAATTGGATGAAAAGAATTCAAATATTTATTCGGCACTGGTTGCAGAGGGAATTAGTGAAGCATTTGTTGATGCTACAGAAGAACGTGTACGGGTGATATATGATTTGCCTTCCAGCCTGGATAAGGAGGCGTCATGGTATTATGTTATGGGCGTGGTTGCGTCAATATCTCCAGAATCGAAACGGGTGATTATCCAAGCATCCGTTAATGGAAAATCTGGCGAGGAAGTAGCTGCACAAATCAAAGATGTCGTTGATTTTGTAGATGGGAGGATAACCGAGGGGACATTCAAGTCAAAGCTTGCCATAAAATGATTTTCACCATTGGAAAGTTCTTATTTGGATAGGTGAACATATTCCTACAAAACACGCTTTTCCTTCATCATAAAAAAGGTATAATTCTTATGGTGAAAACAATAATTTTAAATCCTTAAATTTCAGTTATAGTAATCTATGTTTACGGGCCGATAGATCAACGGTAGATAGTCAAAACCTATAACGCTTCCCTTGCAAGGAAGAGGCTACGGGTTCAAATCCCGTTCGGTCCATATACTGCTTGAGTTTCGCGCGCTCATTTGAATGGAGACTTATCTATTATCTCCATCGCCCTGTATCTTGTTCCTCTCAAGCCTTGAAAACAATTTCTTCAAATTCTCATCAGCTATCTCGTCCAAGGACAAACCCAACTCCGTAGCCAGCTGGCTCAAATACCACAGCACATCCCCCAGTTCTTTTGTAATTTCCTGCTTCACCTTTTCATCAGCAACGCCGTTCTTGTCCCTGATTAGTTTCTTGATTTTCTCAACTACCTCCCCTGATTCGCCTGCCAAGCCCAAAGTGGGATAGATGAAGTTGTAGCCTATGTCTGGATATGCTGCTGTCTTTCTTGATTCTTTTTGGTAGGTTTTGAAGTCCATGGAATCCTTAAGTTATTATGAGGTTTCAAGTTTTTAAGTTGTAAAATTTGGCTCATAGTATATGTGTTTTGATTCAGGAGATGCTGGATTGGGCATACCAATAAACTTTACAACTTAGTTCTTCCTAGTCTCTATAATTTTTACCTCTTCTTTAGTTAATCCGTAAAGTTCGTAGACTTTTTGGTCTATTTGCCAATCTATTTTATTGATTTCTTCTTGCAATTTGATTCCTCTATCAGATTGTGAATTTACTTTCTGAAGTTCTTTGTTTAATTCTAAAATTCTATCTACAAGATTTATAATTTGAATAGCAAGTTCTTTCTTGAAAACTATCGGAATATTCTCAATTTCAAAGGTTCTTAATTCAATATATCCGCCTCGCATATGAGTAGAAAAATATAATCTCTTAGTGAAGTAATCAATTAGTTTTGAATTTAATATTGCAAGTAGGAATTTCAAATCTACTTTATTGTCTTTGCTATTAACTATGTAAACTGTATTAACAGCACCTATATCGGTTTCATTAACAAGTGTGGAAGTCAATCTATCGCATATCTTTTTCATAAAGATTGCTGGTGTATCTATCACATACCTCTTCTCTTTTTTTAGAAAGCTTCGATTATCCCATTCGTAAAAATACCTTTTAATGTCTCTATTTGTCAAAGCCTTGATGTAAGCTGATTTATCGTAAGTATTGGTAATTATGTTTTTAGTGGTAGGTCTTGCTCTGAAAATAGAAATCAAATTCTCACCTTTTTGAACTTTCTTAATTATTTCCTCATCCTTTTCGCCCATAGAAAATATGAATAGATTTTTATGTTGCTTTAGCAATTTACTCTGTTCGATAGTTCGTGTTTTAATGTTATTTCTCAGCAATTGTTTTTCATATTTTTCTGCGATTCCACAAGTTCTTTTTGTAGTTTAACCATCTCTTCTTGAGTTCTGATAAGACTCCTCCTATCAGAACCTTCCCACGGGTCACGTAAATTCTGAGCTATTTCGTGCAAAGCACGTTCTATACCGCCAAGTTCTGACATATGTATCTTCTGATTTATAGGAATTTAGTCGGTCTTAAATTTACATTCGGAACTACTGCCCGCACCAGAACCTTTATATCCTCCCACTACCAATAGTAATTTTGCGTTTGGTGTCTTTATGGCAGAATAAAATCTGCATTGGTCCGTTTCTTTAGCTATGATCGTCATTTTCTAATGACAAAGGTATGGACACCTTCTGAGTTAAGTTTGGACTAGAATAAAGATGCCATCGTTTGCGGATCCCGACTGCTGCTCGGGGTTGAAGTGTAGAGGCTGATGATTAGAATATTCGCTGATACAAGATGAAGAGCGAACTGTCTAGAAGAAGCCAAAAAAAATGACACTACCATAGGATCAAACTGGTCAAAAGGTCTAGTCAACAGTATCCACTTGGTGGATGGCTCGGCTTAGTTAGCTGAAGAAGGACGTGCCAAGCTGCGATAAGCCCAGGTTAACCGCAAGGAGGTTTTGACCCTGGGATGTCCTAATGGGAATCCTTGGCTTCGGCCAATTCCGAAAGGAAGAGGAACGTGGTGAAGTGAAACATCTTAGTAACCATAGGAAAAGAAATCAACCGAGATTCTGTTAGTAACGGCGAGTAAAAGCAGAGAAGAGCAAACCGAACACCTTGAGAAATCAAGGATGGATGTGGAGTTGTAGGACTTGGGCACTTCTTAACTTGCAGACTTGAAGTGAGCTGGAAAGCTCTGCCTAAGACGGTGATAGCCCGGTAAAGGAATGCGAGAAAGAAGATTCCGAGTATCCTGAATACCATTCCTTGGATATGGAGTGGGAATCTGCCAGGCATTAACTGGCAACTCTAAATACTAACTAAGTCCGATAGGACACTAGTATAGTGATAGAAAGCTGAAAAGCACGGAGAAATCCGGGTAAAAAGAACCTGAAACCAAGATGGAGTTGGTCAGTTATGGCCCGAAAGGTGCTGCTTGAAGGAAACGAAAGGCAGCTTACAGGGTCATAACGTCCGTTTCGAAACATGGGGCAGGGAGTTTGTCTCAGTGGTGAGGTTTAATGGTTTAAGCCATGCAACCAAAGCGAAAGCAATCGTCCGTATCGCAAGAGTGGGACACCGTCTGAAAGGGCGGGAAATCACTGGGGCAAGATCCGAAGAGCGTCGATCTATTCCTGGCCAAGGTGAAGTCTCTCGAAAGAGAGATGGAGGCCTGCTACCGGTTGTGGGCTGACATCCCTTCGGGTGAGCTGGGAATAGTGGTGAAAAGCCTAACGAGACGCTGGATAGCTGATTCCTCCCGAAATGCATGTAAGTGCAGCCTCACCGGAGCTCTGTATTTGGGTAGAGTTACTGATTGGAAAGTCAAGGACCGAAAGGTTCAGCTTTTCTGTCAAACTCCGAACCAATTGCAAGCGTAGAAGGTGGGAGTGAGGGTGCTGGGGTAAGCTCGGTATCCACAAGGGAAACAACCCAAACTGGGGTTAAGGTTCCTAAATGCTAGCTAAACGAAGAAGGGTGTCAGAATTCTCAGACAGTAGGACTGTAGGTATAAAAGTAACCAACAGCCAAGAAGTGTGTAACAACTTACCTACCGAGAATTTTGGCCCTGAAAATGGAAGGAACTAAGCTAGCTACCGATACCCTGGACTGCGAAAGCAGGGGTAGGGAGGCGTTCTGCATGGACAGAAGCTTCTGCGTAAGCAGGGGTGGACCGTGTAGAATTGAAGATCCTGCCATGAGTAGCAACAAAGCTGGATGAAAATTCCAGCCACCTAAATGATAAGGGTTTGCCAGCAATGTTCATCAGCTGGCAGTTAGCTGACCTCTAAAGGTGCTCTTAACTGAAGCGCTTGATGAGAAACCGGTTAATATTCCGGTGCCATGAAGGTACGTGTGGCAACACAAGGTAAATTCCCGACGCTTTTGGATAGGCTGACGCAAGTTAACTATTGAAGCCTGTGGAGTCTTGTAACGAGGAGAAACAGGTGAATGTAGGAATAGCTCTGTGTATGCAGAGTTCGGC
>CAYIDG010000040.1:0-6264 GCA_964362055.1 uncultured archaeon
TTAATGAGAAGTTGGGATATTGGGGCGAGCAGTTGCTTGAGATGTATAGGAAAAGGATAGCTGCGAAGGAGATAGAGTTCTTCTACATTTTTGACAGAAATTTCCTGAAGGATAAAAATCTGAGGAAAAATAAAAATACAGTTTCCAAGAATGTGGAGTGGTTGGGCAAGCATGAAAATGTGAAGTTGGGGGCAGTAGACGCACGCAACATTCTTACCATGGTTATAACCGAGAAGGGAGTTCTGATAGGGTTCTCAACCCCGGAAGAGAGAAAAGTCATCAGAGGTCTGCTGGCAAGATCTAACGAGATGATACAATTCTTCAACAACGTTTACGATGAGGTGTTGGCGAAAGCTGAAAAGGTTGACAACCAGATTATTTTCAAAAATATGTGAAGCAAAATGATAACTGTATCAGCACCCGGGAAGGTGCATTTGATTGGGGAGCATTCTGTAGTCTATGGAGAGCCTGCAATAATTGCAGCGATAGGAAAAAGGTGCTATGTTGAAGCAGAGAAAAGTGACAAGGTAAAGATAGCAAACAGGGAGCTTAACAAAAATATTGCATTTGAAATCAAAGATATCCTGTCATTCACTCAAGAAGTTTCAGAATTATGGGAGAGATGCCATGAAAAGGGAAATTTCTCTGAACTATTTTCGAAGATGAAACAAGATGGACTTAATTATGCCAAAGTTGCTGTGGGCAAGACGCTGAAGTCTATTGGAGTAAATGGCGGTGTAGAGTTGAAAATAAAGTCGGATATACCGTTTGGTTCTGGTGTTGGTTCGGGAGCAGCATTGGCGGTTGCTGTAGTAAAGGCAATTTCAGAATTGTATGGTAAAAAATTGTCTGATGATGAGACTAACAAGATAGCATTTGAGATAGAAAAGATTGCCCACGGCACACCATCCGGAGGAGATAATGCAGCGTGTTGCTATGGCGGGTTAATCTGGTTTGAGAAAAAAATCAATGGAAACAACATACGTTCTTTGAAAGAAGACGTGCCGTATAGGTTAGAAAATTTTGTTCTTGTTTACATAAAAAAATCTGAGAGAAGTACTGGTGAAATGGTTCAATTAGTCAGGAATCTGGAAGAAAATTACAGGAATCTGAGAATTAAAAATTTGGGTAAATTGACTTCTGAGATGTTGGATGCTTTGAAGAACAGAAATTTCGTAACGATGAAAGAAATTATAAATGAAACTCAAAGAAATCTTGCCGAACTTGGAGTGTCAACTATGGAGATAGATGAGCTAGCTTTTGCAGTTAGAGAAATTGGTGGAGCTGCAAAGTTATGTGGTGCTGGGGGCGGAGGAATCGTTCTTTGTTATCATGAAAACAGAAGTAAATTGATAGAAGCTATAAGAAATATGAATTATAAACCGATAGAGGTGCAACTTGGTGTGGATGGTGTCAGAGTAGAATCTTAACTCAAAAGTAAATCAAAATCCAACTTTTCCAGAAATCTATGACCAAACGTGCTTATCAATTTAAATGCAGCATTTATCTGGAAATCCGACATGTTGAAAAGCAGGTTCCTGTAAAATAGGCCTTTCTTAATTCCCGGCGCCAGCCTTTCTTTCCATCTCTCGTCGTACTCTCCCTTGAAGAACTTGTAGCTGAATTTATTTTCCTCCAGAGCTTTATTGCAGGCATCAGCAGCAAACTGCGCTCCTATCAGCCCATAAGTAATGCCCCCTCCGGATACGGGCTTCATCTGGCATGCAGCATCCCCAACCAGCAAAATCCTGTCGCTGGCAGTATCTTTCATCACACCGAACCTGATTATCCCGGCAACATCCGGGTTCTTCACAGACTTGACCCGTTTCCTTAAGAAATTCTGATAATAAAAGTTAGGATTCCTTTCAGCAGCAATGCCCACACGGGCAATATGATTATTCTCAGGCACTATCCATCCAAAAAACCTCGGGCACAGCTTGCTTCCAAACCACAGTTCAACATTTTCAAAATCCCCCTCGGCAGTAGTCTGCAATCCCGAGAAGAAATTCTTAGGCATCTCTAGACTCGCTTGTTTAGCTACAAGTGAATTCCCGCCATCAGCCCCAACCAAAATCTTCGCATCATAAGTGCCTCTATTTGTTTTGATGTTAATAGCACCATTATTGTACCAAAACCTTTCAAACGTCTCCGACGTTCTTACAGTAGCACCAGCCTCTGCTGCAGAGTTGAATAAAAATCTATCCAGTCCAGGTCTATCCAAAACATAAATCTGCTTTTTTGACTTTAACGTGAAGAAATTCCCATCAGGCGCATAAAAATTTGCCATGTCAACAAGATTCACAATTATCTCCTTCGGCAGCTTCACCATATCTGGTGTCCTCCAACTTACCAATCCTGTACATTTGCAAGGTTCGCCGATTTCGCTGTGCTCCTCAATCAACAAAACTTTATGTCCTTTTCTCGCAAGCAATTCAGCAGTCCTGCTTCCGGACAAAGCCCCGCCAATTACCGCAATGTCGTACTGCATCACATCAACTATTTACCGAAATTGCGTTGCCTTCGGTTAAATTCTTTTATGCAATTGACCAAATCCTTTTTCGTAAAATCAGGCCACATCTTGTTCAGAAATATTAATTCTGCATAAGTCGACTGCCACAGCATGAAGTTGGAAATCCTGTTATATCCGCCAGTGCGCACTATCAAATCAACTGGTATAGGAACCATGAGATTCTTCTCAACAACCTTTTCACTTATTTCAATTTTGCCAGCCTTGACAAAAACACTCGCTAATTTCTTCATGACATTCAAAAGTTCAAACTTGCCCCCATAGTTGATAAGTACATTGAATGCCTGCCTCTGATATTTGGCGGTCTTGCTCATTATACTCCCAATAAGATTAACCAGCTCTTTAGGCAATTTTTCTATATCTCCAACAAATCTTACCTTCACTTGATATCTGTCCAGAATGCTCTCCTTCTTTTCCCACTTTTCCAGGAAATGCTGATAAACTTTGAACAATTCTGTAATCTCTTTTTTAGATCTGACTTTCAAGTTTTCTGTAGAGCCGACCCAAAGAGAGACATTCGGTATCCCCAGCTCAATGCACCAATCAAAAAGATTATCTACTACCTCCCCGCCTTTCCAGTGCCCTTTCCATGCAGGCATATCGTGCAGTTTGCTCCAGCGCCTGTTTCCGTCAGGAATTATTGCCAAATGATTCGGAACTTTAAGTCCATTGTTCATAACTCACCTTGCCAATTATTTGTAGGCAAAATATTAATAAACTATATGGAACAATCATTTATAAACGGTTAATTGTTTATGTCGGTCGACAAGGATTTGGTCCATTTTTGTGTTGATTCTGCGCTGAAGAATGGTGCATCCTATTCAGAAGCAAGATTGGTATCTACGGCAGAAGAGGGGTATATCCTGAAGAATGGCGTTCCCGAGAGTTCCATATTTGCTGAGAGCAAGGGAATCGGTGTTAGGGTTATAGTCGACGGCGCATTGGGCTTTCTTGCAATAAACAAGTTCGACAAAAAAGAAATCGCTGAGAAAATTAAAGAAGTAATCAAGATAGCAAGAGTCGCCTCCAAGACGCTAAAGCAGCCTGTAAAACTTTCCGATGAAAAAACCTACAAGGACAAGTGGGAGATAAAACCAAAGGTGAAGTTCGAAGACATTTCCCCTGAAGAGAAGATGAAATTTTTATTTGACTTGGAGAAAAGCTTGAGCAATTTAAAAAGCAAACTGCCTTCCAGATTTTTCCAGCTTGCGACATCAAACACAGAGAAGTACTATGCCAATAGCGATGGTTCAGAATTACAAGGAAAGATACCGCAGCTGTTCATGTACTATAGTGTGATTGCGGTGGAAAATGGAGATACAGAGCAAAGATATTATCCTTTGGGCGAGAGCGGCGGATGGGAGATTCTGAAGAGGCGAAATTTATTCGACAAGATAAACGAAGAAACAAATGCGCTTTTGAAAATTTTAAAAGAAGCTAAAAAACTGCCAAAGGAAACGCAAGATGTTTTGTTGTCTCCTGAGTTGGTTGGGATAGCTATGCATGAATCATGCGGTCATCCTGGAGAGGCTGACAGGTCTTTGGGAAGAGAGGGGGCGCAGGCCGGTGAAACTTATTTGACAAAGGAATGGCTAGGGAAGAGAATCGGTAGTGATGTGGTTACTGTTGTTGATGACCCTGCAGTTGAGAACAGTTATGGATTTTACAAGTATGATGACGAAGGTGTGAAATCACAGCGAAGATTTTTGATAAAAAATGGAATAATCAACGATTTCCTGCACAATAGATGGACTGCATCAGTTTTTGGAATTAAAAGTAATGGCGCCTCAAGGGCAGGCCGGTTCGATAGGGAACCGATAGTTAGGATGTCTACAACGTTCATGTTGCCTGGCAACTTTGAGTTTGAAGAATTACTGGAAGATATCAAGAAAGGAGTTTTCATAAAATCTTATACTGAATGGAATATCGACGATAAGCGCTGGAATGCAAAATATGTCGGTAATGAGGCTTACTTGATTGAAAATGGGGAATTGAAAAATCTAGTCAGAAGACCGGTGCTTGAGATCACCACACAATCATTTTATTCAAGCGTCGATGCGTTGAGCAAAGATTTAGAATTTATTTCTGGTACTTGTGGGAAATCAGATCCAATGGATGGTGTGCCTGTTTGGATGGGCGGACCATTCGCACGATTAAGAAGTATACCCATAGGAAGTGCTTAGATGGAGATTGGTAATTATATAATAAATAAAGCATTGAAGCTAGGCGTAGACGATGTAGTTGCAACCATCAGACCAGCAGTGACCAAGCAAATCAGGTTCGCAAATAGCGAAATCACCCTATCAACCACATGGGATACTGTGGATGTTGAAGTATTTCTAGCATACAAGAAGCGGTTGATATCAAGCAGCCTTAACAATCCCAGCCTGTCTGAAACCTTTTCATCAATGGGCGGGAAAACCAATCTGACCAAAGACTCTGTTGATAAATTCTTGGAAAAGATGCTTAAAGTTGCAAAAGTGTTGGCGCCAAAAGAAGACTATCATGGCATAGCAAAAGGCCCTTTCAAGTACAAGCCTGTGAAAGATTCTTACGACAAAAAAATTGAGAGTCTCGGAGATAAGACAGTTGGTTTCGTTGGAGACGCTATCGATGCAGCGGCAGACGAAGGCGCGAAGAGATGTGCGGGCGTTCTCTATTCTAGTTTTTGGGAAGAAAACAAATTCACCTCTGGTGGTGTAGAAGCAGGCGACAAGGGCACCAGCATCAATCTATCAATAAGGGCATTTGCGGAAAAAGACGCATCCGGACATTCGGTATCAGTCTCAAGGATTATGAAAGAATTCGACGCCAAGCAGGCTGGAAAAGAAGCAGGTATGTTAGCCAAGAAATCTCTAAACCCATCGGCAGGCGAATCTGGAAAATATGATGTGATTTTAGGCCCGATGGTTGCCGCAAACCTGCTATACTACATGTCATATGCCTTTTCTGCATTCGAGGTCGACTCCGGCACGTCTTTCCTGATAGACAAAATCAACAAGAAAGTTGGCAGCAATGAAGTTACTTTGGCTGATGACAGCAGGATGGAAAATGGGTTCGGTTCCAATATGTTTGATGAAGAAGGCGTGCCTACACAGAGGACTAATATAATTGAAGATGGTGTCTTGAAGACATATCTGCACAACACTTCCACTGCGAAGAAATTCAAAACTAAGTCTACTGCCAACGCAGGAATAATTTATCCACAGCCCAAGAATCTGGTGCTTGAAAAGGGCGATAGCAATCTGGAGGGAATGATATCTGATGTCAAAGATGGAGTTTACATTACAAATGTTTGGTATACACGCTTCGCCAATTACAGAACTGGGGATTTCTCGACAATTCCCAGGGATGCCATGTTTGAAATCAAGAACGGCAAGATAATCAAGCCGATAAAGGGGTTGAGGTTGAGCGACAACATGCAGCATATTCTGGAAAACATTATCTCGGTATCCAAGATTGCAAAGACCATTCACTGGTGGGAAGTTGAGATACCAATTGTCACTGGACATGTTTTGTGTAAAGGCTTAAATATGACAAAATCGGCTAAATAGTTCTGTCGACAAAATATAATTAAGGACCCGTAGCTCAGATTGGATAGATGGAAAGTCTATAGCAGCAACCTCCTAAGTTGAAGGTCGTGGGTTCAAATCCCACCGGGTCCGCTGCATACTTCAATTTTAAAAACAATTACAGATTATGGCAGCAGAAGTCATCTTCGGTCTAGCAATCTTAGC
>CAYIDG010000041.1:0-6160 GCA_964362055.1 uncultured archaeon
CGGCACCAAGGACTTTTATCCCATGATGGGCAAAAGTAACTGCGAAAGGCAGGCCAACCCTACCCAATCCCAAAACACCCAACGTAAATTCGTTGTTCCTAACTTTTGCCAGAAGTTCTTCTATCATACGTTAATAATGTTGAATCAAAAACTTTAAATATCAAATCAAAATCCAACAATTAGTTTCACAAGGTTTATATAAACTATCTCGCGAGAGGCAATCCCAATCTCCGTCTTCTCCTCTCAGTCAATATATTAGTTATATCCTTGAACGGCGCGATATAGGACTTTAGAATGACGTTTGTGGTTCCCTCCTGGAAACTTTTCAGCAATGTCATTAACAATCCAGGCACCCTTTTCCAAAAAGTAATTGGAGAATCGTTGTACAGGATTGCCTTCATCCTTCCGTAGTTCAAAAGAAACGGTCTATTCGGATTTCTTGGAGCCGAATCAGCTCCCCCTATATGTCCTATCCTGCTTCTCATAGTCTCTATGATTCTGTAACCAGCGTTTTTTATCCTGTACTGCCAGTCCACTTCCTCCCCGCCAATCGGGTTGAAGTTCTTTTCATCGTAATATCCGACCTTATCGAACATTTCCCTCTTGAAAACCATCCCCTGACTGCAGACAGCATCCCTATACTTGAATTTATTCTCCGGTTTGATTTTATTAAGCAGATTCGGTTCGCACAGAGTTATTCCCACACAGGCAACATCATAGCTCGACTCCAGATGCTCTATACACGGCTCGAGCCAATTTTCAGTGACAACAGTATCATTTCCAAGTGTGACTATGTAACGGCCTTCAGCAATTCTGAAACCCTTGTTCGTCGAGACAGGAACACCCAAATTCGTCCTATTTTGTAACAATTCAACCCATTTGAATTCCTTTTTGAGCATCTCCACACTGCCGTCTTTGCTTACATTGTCAACTACAATAACCTCGTAAGGTAGTTTCGTGTATTTTTTAATTTATTCTAGAAACTTTTTCAAATGGGGTTTCCCGTCCCAATTCAGCACCACTATCGAAACTTCTGGCTTCATTAGTTAAATCACCGTTTAATCGCCTATTATCTATTTTATGTAATCTTTAAAACTATTACTAATGAAACATTATTTCATTTCAGCTGTGGTTTAATGATATTATCCATTGTGATACCCTTCCATAACGAAGAAAAGAACCTGGAAGACACCATTAAAAAACTTTATAGTTTCTTCAAGTCGCACAAACTTAAAGGCGAGATAATAGCTGTTGACGATCGGAGCACGGATGATACAGGCAAGATTCTGGATTCTCTTTCAAAGAAGTATGGGATATTGAAGGTATTGCACAGGAAAGGAGATCAGCACGACGTGGAAGTTGGTTATGCTATTCGAGATGGGATAAAAGCCGCCAAATATGACATAGTGACGATAATGATGGGCGATCTTTCGGATGATCCTAACGACATTTTGAAGATGATTAAAAAAATCAATGAAGGCTATGACATAGTGTGTGGTTCCAGGTTTATCAAAGGATCTAAACTTGTAGACTACCCGTTGCTGAAATATGCGATGGTAAGAATTTACAATTTTATGTTCACATTAATATTCGGGCTGAAAGTAAAAGATTTTTCCAACGCATTCAAATCTTACAGGCGTGATGTATTCAAAAAAGTTAAATTAGAGTCCAAGGAATTCGAAATTACGGCAGAAATGCTGCTTAAAGCACACATATATGGATACAAGATAGCAGAAGTGCCTGTGAGCTGGATAAACAGGAGGAGCGGCGAGTCTAAGCTGGGAACTTTCAATTTCTCATTCCAGTTTTTGTTTCTAAAGCTTCCGAGAATAGGCTTTAGATATGGCATGGTTGCACTGAAACTCTATTCCATTTACTTAATAAGCAGACTGGCCAAAATTCTTGATTGAGTGGTTTGATGCAATCAGTGCTGATTTTGGCTACTCAATTCAAGCCCAATATTGGAGGCATACAAACATATCTGGACGATTTTACGAAATTTCTGGCGAAAAACAACTATTCATTCAAGGTTCTGACATTCAAGCCTAATTATATTAGCAGGCTTTTCAAGACCAAAATGGCCAGCACTTATAAAGATGATCCTAAAGTCGATGTGACAAGAATAGATTTCTTTGATTTTGGAATTGCAGCTTTGTTTCCGACTAGAACTGTAATAGAATTTTTCCTTATTTGCAATCTACTTATTCATTCAATCTGGTTCATGACATTTAATTCAAAAAAATATAGGATAATCCATGCAAACGATTATGTCACCGCAGCCGTTGCTTTCGTCCTATCCAAACTATTCACAAAGAAGTGGGTCATGTCGCATCACAGTATCTTCCCCTATTTCAGAAACAGTCTGAGGCTTGCAATCGGCAGGGCATTGTTAAAACAGGCTGGTGCTATTTTTGCAAACTCAGAAACTGTCAAAAAGCAACTGAATATTGGGTTGGGGAAGAACAGGCCTCCTGTTATTGTAGCCCACTATTGGATTAATCATAATTTCTTCAAGCCAAAAGATAAAATCAAGGCTAGGGAAAATCTCGGTCTACCTAAGGATGCATTTATCGTTATGTTTCTTGGGCGGCTTGAAATAGCAAAAGGTGTCGGAGAATTTATCAAGGCGTCGAAAATGGGTGATGATATATGTTTTGTGATAACCGGGCCTGGCGAGGAATACGATTTGGTAAAGAACAGCACTTCAAAGCAACTTATTTATCTAGGCGTAAAGGAGGGAGAGGAACTCATCGATTGTTACAATGCCGCCGATGCATGCTGTTTTCCTACGGTTGCCATAGAGGCATTCGGTAGAGTTGCAATAGAAGCCCTGTCATGCGGCACACCTGTGATTGTTTCTACAACCGCAACTAAGGAAATTATTGATGGTTCTGTTGGGATGAGGACAAAACCTGTGGCTAAATCTATTATTATGACAATATCGGCTTTTCGCCAAAAATTCGGCAAGCGCGACATGGCAAACGTATGCAGGGAGTTTGCAATGAAGAATTACAACGAGAACAATGCTTCAGCAATCATAAAAGAATACGAAAGGCTATTAAAAGCTAAGTAACTTTATATCCTTAACCTGTAAAGGAGAATCATATGAACTTTAAAGGCAAGAAATTGCTCGTAATCGCACCACATCCCGATGATGAGATACTTGGGTGCGGTGGGTTAATTGGGAGGGTTAAGGAAGAAGGCGGGCAAGTTTATATCATGATTGCGACAGTCGGTACGACAGAACTTTATGGGGGGCATAGTAACTTGGAAGAAAGGATTAAGGAAACTGATGAAGTGATGAAATTCATGAAAGTCGACGATTATGAGATTGCTTTTCCTTCAGACGAGCATCATCTAAGACTGGATATGATGCCGCAAAAGACTTTGGTTGACTGGTTTGAAAAGGAAAGCAAGCTGGCATTGAACAAAATAAAACCTGATATCGTGGCAATACCTTTCATGGGCTCTTCAAATCAGGACCACAGGGCTGTTGCTCATGCCGCCTTTACTGCGTGCAGGGCCAGGCCCCATTCACTAAAACCATTCCAGAATTTGATTCTTTTATACGAAGATCCAGTAGGAAATAATTTGCTGGAGGCTTTCAGGCCCAACTTTTATGTCGATATAAAAAACAATCTCGACTTCAAGAAGAAAGCGCTTTCGTTGTACAAATCCCAGATTCGAGGACCTCTGCACCAATGCAGTCCAGAAACTGTAACAATAAAAGCCCAAAGCAGAGGGAGAGAAGTTGCAATAGAATCAGCAGAGGCTTTCATGTTATACAGGTTTTTGATTTAAGTTGGTGTTTAAATGAAAATTTTCGTAACAGGTGGCGGGGGATTCATAGGCAGTAATTTCATCTCATCAATGCAAGATGAACATGACATAATATGTTTCAGTCACAGCACATACTATCAAGAATTGCAGAAATTATTCAACAAGAATGTCAAGCTTGTAGTTGGAGAAATTACTGATAAGAAATTAGTCGGCAAAGAAATGAAAGATGCGGATGTTGTGGTACATTTTGCCGGTCCAGCAGGCAATAACATTTGTATGAAGGATCCTGCAAAAGCAACGTTATCCCATGCCGTAGGTACGCACGTTATTTTAAGAGAGGCAATCGACAATGGAGTTGGAATGTTTATCTTCGCTTCAACACAGTCAGTTTACACAACTTATAAAAAAAGAGCAATGCCATTTACAGAAGACATGGCATTAGAGCCAGATGACCTGTACGGCGCCTTGAAAACTATGGCAGAGCATGAGATAAGAGATTCTGGTGCCAACTACGCGATTTTAAGATTTGCGAATGTTTACGGTTACGGCAATGGTTTATTCATATCAAAAACCGGCGGTGCTATGGGTAACTTTATCAAAGCAGCAATCAGTGGTTCTGAAATTGCACTATACGGAACAGGTGGGCAGGGCATAGATTATGTTCATATAGATGATGTTTCCAATGCAGTCAAAACAATTATCGAGAAAAATTCTATAAGAAATGAGATTTTTAACATAGGCAGCGGATATCTGATAACTATAGAACAGCTAGCTCAACTGATTTCTATATTGGCGGGAAAAAAGTTTGGTATTGATACCAAAATTAAAAAAATACCTGCCCCAGAGGGGAGCATTTGGCCTGACAGATTGATGTCGATTAAAAAAATAAATGAAAAAGTTGGGTGGGAACCAGGAATATCTATAAATGATGGCATTTCCGAAATCCTTGAAAAATCGTCTGGTGTGTCAAGATGAGAGTGCCAGCAGCTAAACCATTCTTTTCGGATGAAGATATCAGGAAAATTCTTTCAGACATGGAGTTGAGTCTGAGAAACGGCACCCTAACATTGGGCCCTAGTGTAAAAAAGTTCGAAGACCTTTTCGCCGAATATACTGGGGTAAAGCATGCTATAGCAGTCAATTCTGGTACCGCAGCGCTTGAAATCGCACTCAGATATTTTGATGTTAGAAACAAGGAAGTCATAGTTCCTACCAACAGTTTTGTAGCATCCGCCAACACAGTTTATTTTGCAGGTGGAAATCCAGTACTCGCAGATATAATGGAAGACACTTTGTGCTTGGATCCAAACAGTTTGACTGACAAAATAACCGATAAGACAAAAGGAGTTATGGTAGTTCATCTGGCAGGACTGATACCTCCACAGATGAAGGAAATCATGAAAATATGCGAGGACAACGGCCTTTTCCTGATAGAGGATGCAGCCCAGGCTCATGGCGCTTCTATAGATAATAAAAAAGCAGGAAGTCTTGCTGGTGCAGGCTGTTTTTCATTCTTCCCGACAAAACCAATGACAACTGGCGAGGGCGGGATGATAACTACTGATGACGGCGAATTGGATAAGTTTGCTAGAAGCTTGAGACACCACGGAATCGAAGGGAGGGATAATTACCCAAGAATTGGATACAATTGGAGAATGAGCGATGTCAATGCAATTATAGGCATACATCAACTCGCACGATTGGACTCATTTATAAAAGAGCGAAACTCAGTTGCTAAAAAATATCAGGAAAAATTATCCAAGATGAAGAATGTCACTGCGTTCAATGTACCTTCAAATATAGTCCACAGCTATTACAAGTTTCCTGTAATTCTGCCTTTTGATACGACAGAACTTCAAAAGACTCTGAAGGAAAAGTACGAAATAGAAACAAGCTTTTTATATTACCCCCCCATCCATCTGCAACCACTATATCAAAATCAATTTGGCTATAAGCTAGGAATGTTGCCTGTGGCTGAGGATGTCTTGAAGCGGATGATATGCCTCCCGATGTTTGTAGGTATTACTGATGAACAAATAAGTTATGTAATTGAATCCCTAGCCAAGGAAATGCCGGTGTAGCTCAATTGGCAGAGCACTTGCCTTGTACGCAAGCGGTTGCTTGTTCAAATCAAGCCGCCGGCTCTTTGTGATAAACATGATAATAGCAGGACACCAGTTGCATTATCTTCCAGGGATGAGATTCTTTGCAAAAATTATAGCTTGCGATAAGTTTATTCTAGTCGATCATGTTCAGTTTGTGAAGAAAGAATGGCAAAATAGAAACAAGATAAAGACTAGGAATGGACCTATGTGGCTGACGGTACCTGTTTTGGTTAAAGGGAAGTTCGATCAAAACATTAACGAAGTCGAAATTGATA
>CAYIDG010000042.1:0-6018 GCA_964362055.1 uncultured archaeon
AAGACATTCAAAAAACTCCTATACGCAATAACCAGCAGTTCACACACATATCCGGAATACCCCATCACCTTGGCATCAGCCCCGTACATGCCGTTTGCATCGAGGAATTTCTTCAAAAGCCTCACCTCGTCCGACAACCCCAAAGGCAATTTCTTCTCTATGTAGCGGACATGGAAAGGTGTCCTATCAACAGCAGACTTCAGCTTGTCAGTAGAAGCAATCTCAAAACAAGGAACTATATCAATGCCTATATCCCCAACCTTCCCAGACACATACGGATGCTCTGCGTACGCTATCTCATACTCGCCCTTGAGTTTGCTGATTACAATCTTCCCCACCTGCAATCCCATGGTTTCCAATTGTTTTTGGGTAAGCCTTTCAGGGAACAAGACAAACACATCAAACTCATTCTTCCCAGGCAGCCATGTATCTCTGGTGATGCTGCCGGCGAGCATTGCTTTAGCCTTAGACCTCTTGGCTATCTTTTTGGTTAAAGACAGGGTTTTGCCGGCCAGACTTTCCAATTTCCTTCTCTGCTCCTTCGTAGGCCTTGCCTGCTTAAGGGCTTCTTTCAGGATTTTATCATAATTCGGCATTTCCTTACCTTTCTCCCCAAATAAAGCCAATTCTCGTGCCTATTTTAGTTAAAACGGCTAATTTTGACTTTATCAGCCGCGGGTAAAACATCGTATCGATGTATATATTGTAGGATACACTTTATTAGTTTTTGCTTGCAAAAGAATATTTAGTTTATGCACAGACAAAAGAAAGGCACCAACTCCAAAATATTCTTCTTATTCATCTTTCTTGGCATTCTGATAACACTATATCAACAAAGCGGCAACATCAACTCCAATACTTCAGATAGTGTTGAAGTCAACATAGGCACCAATTACTTAGAAAACGCTGAAAGTAGCATAAATTCCACTGCTTATATTCTGTACAGACTAGCTGATTGTGCTTATAATCAAAGTTACAGTAGCTTTTGTTATTTGAATGTCGCCAATGACTTCACAAGCCGCTTTACCTTATCTGAAACACTTGGCGTATTTAGGGAAAATGAAAAGCTGCAAGAAGTTTTTTCCCACTGCCATGAAGTCACCCATTACTTGAGTAGAAATGAATACAAAAGGACTAAAAGCATTCCAGAATCTTATGCAAGTTGCACCGCTGTTTGCCATGGGGGATGCTATCATGGCGTAATCGAGAGCTATTTTGATCAAAAAGGAATACCTCTGTATGGTGCTGACGATTCCATTATCATAACCGAAATCAGAAGCGTCTGCAAAAAACCTGAAGACTATGCAGTACCGCAACTATACAATGAGTGCATTCATGGCATCGGCCATGCTATGATGTTCATAACCAACGGTGATTTGCCATATTCCCTGAAGCTTTGCGATGGTCTGCAGACATTGACAGACAGGGAAAATTGTTACAGCGGGGTGTTCATGGAAAGTTCTTCAAGCTCAACAAACAGAGACCATCCTGGAAAATTCATCAAGCCCGACGACCCTCTGTATCCTTGCAACATCCTTGACAGCCGGTATCTGAGAACATGCTACACTTACCAGAGCTCTTATTTCTCCATAATCACCAATTACGATTGGAAAAAGACTATAGGACTGTGCAATACGGTACCTGTCGATTATCGCATGGGATGCTTTAGGTTCGTCGGCTCCAATCAAGTTGGCTACACTCAGGATGTGAATTTAATGAAAAAGGATTGTGATTTGATAGCTGAACCGCAATTCAAGGACGTATGCATCCTAGGTGTCGTGGATTCCCTTAATGGCAGGTATAACGGAGACGAATCTAAAATAATAGCATTTTGTTCGATTGTTGATGAGGAAGATAAGCAGAGCTGTTATACGGAGATGGCGCATGATATAAGAGTTTGGGTGCGTGACGAAGAAGAATTGAGAAACAAATGCCTTAAAATTCCAGAAGAAAAATATAGGACATTGTGCCTTGGTATTGCACTTTCCGCGAATAATGCTTCAGGAACTGCGATATCTGTATTCAAATAAAATTAGCTCTTGGTCTATAGATCTGTTAAACTTAATTATCTTAAAGCCTACAAATAAATCATGCAAGGTACTAGAAGACAATATCGTTTCACATCACCCTATAGAGATGAGCAATTCTCAAAAGGACCTGTAAAAATAGGCGGCCAAGATTTTTTTATCAATCCTAAAGGATATACAAGGGCTGTAGTAGCTGAGTTGGGAAATCGGGAGGAAGATGTTTATGTTTCTTCAGGCATACCTGTTTCATACGACAGAGATGGTAGACTGGTCGAAAGGCTTAGAGGTTTGAGATCAACAAAAGGGCGTCGTAGAATTTCAGGAGCTCACACAATTCATGAGCTTCAAGAGCTTGTTGAGGGCTTAATTTAAAGCGCATTTAAGAAACTTGCAAGTTCGTTTAATTTTACTTCGCTTTCTTTGCCTTTCACCATATCCTTTACCTTAACAGCATTTTTATTCAATTCATTCCTCCCAACTATTATAACGAACGGTATACCTATAGAATCGGCATACTCCAACTGTCTTGTTAGGTTCCTGTTTTTCAAATCAAAATCGGCGCATATGCCATCTTGTCTTAATTTCTGCGCTAATTCCAATGCATCATCACGGACCTCATCATTAACAGCTGCAACAAACACCTTTGTTTTATTTTTAGTTTGTTCTATCATCTTCCTTTCTTTCATAACTTCTATGATTCTTTCAATACCAAGACTGATGCCAGTAGCGGGCATATCCTTGCCTGAGAACAAGCCAATCATCTTATCATATCTTCCCCCGCCAGCGATACTGCCTATCCCCTCTTCAGCGAACACTTCGAATATAGGGCCTGTGTAATAGTCCAAACCTCTAGCTAGGCTGAAATCAACCTTGAACTTAGGCTCAACCTTCATTTTTCGCAAATAACCAATCAATTCCCTTAATTCTGCTATACCCTGCTTGCCTTCTGTTATGTCGCCAATCAATCTTTCCGCTTTGCTTAAAGTCTTCAACGACTCGCCTTGTATTTGAATGAAGTCTAAAATAGTTTTTACAGAATCCTTCGACAGCTTCAATTCAGTTAATTCCCTCTCAACACCTTTTATACCTACCTTATCCAGTTTATCAATCGCTGTAAATACAGCATTCATCTTGCCACTTATTTTAGCATACTTCCCCAGCGCAGTCAGGATTTTCCTGCTGTTTATTCTTACCAAAAACTTTTCAAAACCCAGTGAAGTAAACGTTGATATGGCGCACGCAATTATTTCCGCATCAGCAACAGCACCATCACTTCCAATGGTATCGACATCTGCCTGCAGAAATTCCCTGAACCTGCCTTTAGTAACATCACCATATCTCCAAACCTTTTCTATCTGGTATCTCTTGAATGGCAATTGCAGACTAGGATTGCTGGCTACAACTCTTGCCAAAGGGACTGTCAAATCGTATCTCAAGCCGATTCTACGCTTCCCCAAGTCTTCAAAATTGTAAGTTTCTTTCAAAATTTCATTCCCACCAGCGCCTTTTGCCGACAGGACTTCCCAAGATTCTATTGCTGGAGTTTCCAAAGGCTGGAAGCCATAGTTTTCAAACACATTTTTTATTACTTCTATTACCTTCTGCCTTGTTATCATCTCTTCTGGCAGGAAATCTCTAGTGCCTTTAGCAGTTTGGAATTTCATATTGGTCAACACCAAATCTCTGAAATAACTTTTCCGAATCTAAAATCCATATAGCTCTACTATCCATTATTTTGTCATATTCAGTTAAAGCATTAGCATCTCTACTCTTTCCAGTTTCTACACTATCAACAATAAAATCTGCTAGTCCCTTTGCTACAAGAAATTCTAATTCACCATCCCAATCAGTTATAACTTCTACTTGATTTGCGCCTAACCTTTCGAAATAATTTAATGCTAAATTCCTATAAGATCGTGTCGTAGCAATCCTTGTCCCATTACCATCTGGAGGAAAGACATCTCCAAACACTCTTGAGATATCTCTTCCATATGCTTTACCAAGCACAGAAACGCGACACTTACTAAAATCCAAGCGTCCCTCTATTCTTAACTGCGATTTCGGTCTTCCTAAAATATAATTTTGAAATACATCTTCTGTTGTAATTCCCCAAACACCAATTAATTCTGTAGTTAACGGAACATTACTATTTCTATTTCTTACAAGATCAAATCCACTCCCATAACATTTTTGAACTGCCACACGACTTGATAGGTCAGGTCTAACTCCAAATCTCCTATAAATAGCTTCTGAAACATTTACTACTAATCTATCGTTCTTTGGGTAAACTATTGTGAAGATAATCACTCATTTATTCCACCTTTTCTTTGGGTCAGAGTCGGGAATCGAACCCGAACTAGATGACCCACAATCATCTATGCTAACCTTTACATCACTCCAACCATTGACAGGAATTAGAACAATATTCTTACCTTTAATCCGAAAACCAACCTCAGAACCTTCAATCAATCTTAACTTATATCTCAAACCAACAGGTATGGAAACTCTTCCTTTGGAATCTACTCTAGAAATAAGGCTAATGCCGTGAACCACTTGTCTTTGTGAAGACGTTCACCCTTCATTCTTTACACCTTTCAATTACAGTGTTCATACAGGTTTAAATAGCTTGAGGTGGGAAAAGCTTTGTTGAAATACAAATTTCACACTCTATCATTACTTCGTATTGAAAAATGTTGCATAAAATGACACAACAGTAAGCTTTAAATACTTATTATACTACTATAAAGTAGTGATAAAATGAAGGCAAAGCGTGTGATGCTTACACTGACTGACGATATAGTAAGCTTAATAGACGAATCAATAAATAGAGGGAAGTACGTGAGTAGAAGTGAGATTGTCAGAGATGCTTTAAGGAAATTCTTTACAGGTGAGTGAGTTACATGAAATATTTAGATAGACTTAGTCAGCTTGGAAACATTTTCAATAGAAAGAGTGGCGGACAGAATGAGCAACCAGTTGCCCCCAATACACTTAACCCAACACCTGAAATTCGTGTATCATCTACCTACACACAAGGTATTTATTTAGAGTCAGTAGGTACAACAATAAGACAAGATTACTTAGACAGACTTGTTCAGATTGGAACGAACGTCTTGGCTGGAAGGGCTAACGAGTATAGGTTGGAGAGCCAATTAACAGTTGTTCAAAGTGGTGCTTGGAGAGCAAATCTAAGAAATATGATGAACGAGTTGGTTGATTCTCAATTCGTTGATCCAGCACTTGCAATTCGTGAAAATGTACAGAACGCAAGGGATGCCAGACCTAGGACAGGCATTTATGTAAATGTGCCAAACAAACAACAAATTTATGTGATAGACGACGGTACTGGAATGAACGAAACAGATATTCGTGAACATCTATTAGGAGTTTTTGATAGCTCAAAATTGGGGGACCAAGATGCAATTGGGAGATTTGGAATTGGGAGATTGGCCAATTTCAAGATAGCTGATGTAGTTTTATATGATACCAAGAAGACAGATGGTAGCCCCGTAACTATAGCGATTACAGGAAAATTGAATAACGGTGATTCTTATCAAATATACCAATTTCCAGGGTCTAGGGCAGTCGACGGTACTAGTGTAGTGCTATTGGTAAAGGATGCGTATGCAGATAAGTTGGATGAATATGATGTAAAAAATGTTTTAACAAATGAATGTTCCTGGGTTTCAACTCCTTTGTATTTTAAAGGTGACTCTGTGAATAAACCGTTTGATATTAGTAGCGAACCAAAACTTTCGTTTGAAGAAAATGGTATAAAGGGTGTTATAGCTCTTATAAAAGGTTATGACCATGGTGTAGATATTCTTCAAAGAGGTATAAGAGTAAGTTATGAGTACTGTGGTGGTATTGTACTTGGTCTTGTAGACGCTGAAAGAGTAAGCCCAGTAATAGGAAGGGCTGGTATTGTAAAAGATGCTGTTGATAACTCATTAACACAATAACGAATACGAATGTTTACAGTAGCAAAACA
>CAYIDG010000043.1:0-5992 GCA_964362055.1 uncultured archaeon
AGGAGGGGGTTGACAAAGGATTTGGCTGAAAAGGTGATGGATTTTATAAAAACCGGCGAGAAGGAGCAGCCTTTTGGGTGGATAAAGATTGGCGTGCCGGGGTTTGATGAGATGCTTGAGAAGGGTATTCCCAAGGGAAGTTCTTTACTTGTAGCTGGTGGACCTGGTTCCGGAAAGACAATTTTATGTCTGCAGACTTTGCATTATGCAGCCAACAATGGGGAGAAGTGCCTGTACATTTCATTTGAAGAGTCTGTGGTAAGGTTGAAGCAGCATATGCGAGATTTCGGGTGGAATGTTGACGAACTGGAGGAAAAGGGTTTGCTCAAGGTGATAAGGATGGATCCTTTCAAGATTTCCAGGGGGGTTGAGGCGATGCTGGCAAAAGCCAAAGGGGAGCTGCTCATAGACATGAGTGAATTGCCTGATTTGTTCCCTGGGGGATTCAAACCGAACAGGATTGTATTGGACTCATTGTCTGCATTGGGCGCTGCGTTCTTGGCCGGGGAGACTGGATATAGGATTTATATAGAGCAGCTGTTCAGGTTTTTCGAGAGGATTGGGGTTACGAGCTTCCTGATATCCGAAACAGGGCATGTGCCTACGGTTTACTCCAGGACAGGCATAGAAGAATTTCTGGCGGATGGCGTGATTGTGTTTTATAATGTCAAGAGGGGCAATATGCGTGTTAGAGCAATAGAAATTCTCAAGATGAGGGGGGCGAGGCATGAGAAGAAGATAGTGCCGTTTGAGATAGGGAATAACGGGATTACCATCTTCCCGACAGAGCCTATATTCATGGAAGAGGAAATGAAAGCCTAAATAATTCAAAGATAAAATTTAATTAATGGATATTAAGATTGTTTTTAGTACATTTGGTATCGCATCCCTACTTCTAGTTGTTTTTGCATATGCTCAAACTTTGAGCCAACCTAGCATTACTGCACCTAGCAGTGGTTCTTCTTTTACTCAAGGGGCAACTTTTACACTTTCTGCTGATGTTTCTTGTTCAGGGGCACAAAACACAGTTTGCAATAATATGGAATTAACAGTAACTCTTCCTTCTGGATTGTCTACATCAACAGCCACACAATCATGCGGTAATGTGAATCGGGGAGATAGTTGCTCCAAGTCTTGGACCATAAATGCAGATACAGTTGGCACATACAGTATAACAGTTACTGGAAGCTCGACTAATGCTGGCACTAAGACTTCCAATTCGATAAGTGTGTCTGTTACTACAGCACCTGCACCAGCGCCTGCATCGGCACCTCCCCCACCGCCTGCACCTACAACTATTTCTATAGAAATGATATCACCAACTGTTAATCAAACTTTTGTACGCGGGGAGAAGATAAATGTTAAAGCCAAACTTACAGCTGGCGGCAGTGCCCTTAGTGATGCCGATGCTAATGTGGAGATGCTTTCACAGACGTTTAGGTTGCATGACGATGGCTTGCACAATGATGAGAAGACTAACGATGGAATTTATGCAGGTGATATAGAAGTAAAGTCGTGGTATGAAGGTAGTTATAAAATTACAATTTCTGCTTCTGAATCAAGATATACAGGTGCTTCTGACTCTAGAGAGATAATTGTCAATCCATTGTTAAATGTTACAGCGGTTTTAGACAAGACTGAGCATTTCAAGGGGGAAAAATTGAGTATAACAGGTATTGTAAAAGACAGTTCGAATAGAAGCGTGCAGGGAGGCAACCTTAATTTTGTGATGACGTCTGGCCTATTTAAAGTTGCCAGGACATCAGAGGTTGGTGTTACCGGCAATTTCCTTTTTGACTATTTCATTGGGTTTGGTGATCCTGAAGGCAGTTGGAGTATAAATGTATCGGTTGTGGATTCTAATAAAAATCATGGTTTCACTGTTTTGTCTTTACCAGTTAAAACTCCGCCGGCCGGAACTTTCTATTATGTTAAGTTTCTGAGCCCTGCAGAAGGATTGAGTTATCA
This sequence comes from uncultured archaeon, assembly GCA_964362055.1. Classification (GTDB taxonomy): domain Archaea; phylum Aenigmatarchaeota; class Aenigmatarchaeia; order CG10238-14; family SCSR01; genus JACQIA01. Next base: position 1,969 of record CAYIDG010000043.1, read on the forward strand.
AAGGGGGGAGACTATAAAAATTTCGGTGGAAGTCACCGAGGCTAACAAATCTGTCACGAATGCGACAGCTTCCTTGAAAACGCCTAAGGGAGCGATTCTGGTGCTGAATGAAACCTCGCCAGGTGTGTATACAAGCGCATATGAATTGGGATGGGACGAGCCCATTGGAGATGCAAACCTTATTGCAGAGGGCATTAAAGAGGTTGAGGGCAAGCTCAAAGCCGGTGGTAATTTCATACCAATTGCAGTCAAGCCGGTGGAATTGAAGTTGGATTTGGTATCGCCAGATAAATCAGACTTTGTCGTTGGCGAGCCTCTAGTGATAGCTGCTAAAGCATTTTATCCTGACGGCACATCTGTGAGTGGTGCAAATATATTTGTTGAATCGCCGAAGGGAGAGAAGATATTTTTGGAGGAGGAAGAGGAGGGATTCTATAAAGCAGACTATAAAATAAAAACCGGCGAAGAGGGCAGATGGCAGATGCAACTTAAGGCAGTGGATGCATACGAAAATTCAGCCTCATTTAAAAAAGCTATTATCATCAGCAGAATAACTATTTTCTATCTGCTTTTGCAATACTGGTATCTTGCTGTTATTGGCATCAGTCCTTTCGCTTATTTGGGCTATAGGCTTACTAAATCTGCTAGTGCCAAAAGCAGGCTGGAGGACATGAAGGGGGAATTGAACAGGGTTGTCCAGATGAAGAAGGAGGCGCAGACGAAATATTACAGGAAGGGGAGCATAGACAAGGCTACTTATGACAGCTTGATGAGGGAATATGAGGATAAAGAGCAGGACTTGAGGACGAAGATTGCAAAGGCCAAGAAGAGATAAAGTACCTGAATTATTTAAACATTATCCGCTATTCATAATTAATGAATTGTTACATCTGCAATTTAACTGCTGATAGAAAATGTGATAATTGCAAGAAAGATACATGCAATTTGCATCTGCTGAAGACAAAGAAATTCTCAATATTTAAAAAATCATATTGTCAGCATTGCTTCTATGATACTTCAAAGAAGTCTGTGTTTTAAAATACTATATTTATCCTTAAAAATTGAATAATAAATTATGATGCAGATAGAACTAGAAGAACAGGATCTGACAAGAGTAGACGAACTTGTAAAAGAAGGCTTATTCTCTAATAGAGACCGTGTCATACAAGCTGGCTTAGAAAACTTGCTGCAATTGTCAAAAGAAGAGATTCGAAATATGGAGGAGGCCAGGGCTGAGGTTAATGCGTATTTAACAGGTTATGTTGGGGATATACTTTTTGCTGGGTTTCCTACAAAGACAGTCATTAATAACAGGGAATATTTTAGAGTTCCTATAAAAGGAAAATATGAAAATAAGATTTATACTTATGGTCACATTTTAGTTGATTGCATTGCATTACAAGTAGATGTTTCTGTGTCAGATTCACCAAAAAAAATACACAAGACTGCATTGGAATTGACTGGTGAAAATGAAAGTCCCTTATTATAAGCAGGAATTTTGGTACAGTTGTTTTGCGGCCTGCGTTAAGATGGTTTTAGAATAATTTGTAAAGTTCTTCTTTAACTTTCTTCATTACTTCTTCTTTAACTTTGCCGTAACTTCTTATTACTGAAGATTTTTCCAAAGTAAAAATAGTATTTACTTTTATTCGACTGGGTTTCGGTAAATAGCCCTTCTGCAAATCTTTGTTGTCAATTAAAACAGAATAGCCGGCAGTTTTAATATTTGATGTAATTCCACAAGAAATAAAATCTATGGAATTTTGATTATAATCTGTTTTCGATATTATTAGTACAGGTCTTTTTTTCGTAGACCTCAAATTAGTGAAAGGAAAAGGAACAAAAACTATTTCTCCTTGCTCAAAGTTTATCCCAGATTTCATCTTCCTTATTCCCCCATAATCTTTTAGCAACTTTTTCTGCATGTCTCAACATATAGTCGAACTCTCTTGCAAACCTCTTTGAAGTTTTAGAAGATTTTTCTATTAACAGCTTATCTCCACGTCTTACAAGTAATAGTTCGTCACCCTTCTTTATGCCAACTTCTTTTCTAATATCAGACGGGATTGCGATTTGCCCTTTCTGGGATACTTTAATAGTCTTGAATTTTATGTCATCTTCAAATTTTCTCATAGATAGTGTAAGAATTTTCTTACTTATAAAGATTTGCAAACCTCAAACTGCTATGAATTTTGTTGCTTGATTTGATTTCCTGATGGTTACTGCATCTTTAGGATTCAGACTTGTTAACGCCTCTGAATTGTCTACAGCAAGCCAAGCATTATCTCTTGTTATCTTTATTTTTATTTTTTGATTGTCGGAAACCACGAAACTTTTGATTTTTTTGTTGTGCAGGTTGTTGAAACAGATGCCTATGCCTCTAGTAAAGGTCTTCCCACCAGCAGAAGAATAGTAGGCAGACGAGCCAAATGGAGTTGAAACTATAACACCATCACCAATTAAGTTCTCGAACTCCTTTCCATTGGCTGATAAAGAGAATCTAACTGCCCTTATCGGCAGTTTTGTATGCAACTGAATTTCGTTCAGTGCCGTTACTTTTTTGTTTTTGAACTTCGCTTCAAGCTTCATTTCTCTTCTTATTTTGAAATTGCCAGCTCTGATTCTAGGAAGAATTGATTTAAGACTTTCAAAGGTATAATCGCATTTCCTGCATAACTCTGTTCTTTTTATCAATAATTTTGGTATGGATGGGAATTGTCTCTCGGCATGCAGCACACTGCCGTCCCCGCCGTAGACTAGAACAAAATCCGGATTTTTGCTGACTATCGAAAAACCATAACCATTCAATAATCGCTTTAATTTCTGCACATCATGCAGGGAAGATATCAGGACTTTTTTCATAGAATAATTTAATAAGATTGATGGATTAATAAGGTATATGGCTGATGATTTGTTGTTCTTTACAGGAATTGAATGCGTTCATTGTCATGAGATGGAACCTTTGGTTGAAAAGTTAGAAAAGGAAGAAGGAGTTAAAGTAAAGAGGTTGGAAGTCTGGCATAATGCAGAGAATGCTAAGATACTGCAGCAATTGGACAAAGGGTATTGCGGTGGTATACCGTTCTTCTACAATAAAAAGACTGGGAAGTGGATTTGCGGTTCTGTTCCTTATGAAAAATTGAAGACATGGGCGTTGGGTAAATGAAGACTGATAAGTGTCCTAACTGCAAAGGGAAGTTGAACCATGGATGCTGCGATAATTGCGGGATTTGTGTGGGCCCGCCTTCATAACTTCAGATTGATGATGTGGATTGCCGATTTCTTGACAGCCTCTGCTGCTTCCATCAGAGATTCACCGAGTGTCGGGTGAGGATGAATTGTATCAATCAAATCTTCTGTAGCCAATTCTTTTTCGATAGCCAACGAGGCTTCGCTAATCAAGTTTGATGCTTCCGGACCGACAATAGTGATGCCGAGGATTTTCCCGTCTTGCTGGTTTTCAATAATTTTCACAAAACCTTCTGTCTCGTTTTCTATATAAGCCCTGCCCAAGGCTGAAAATGGGAATTTACCGACATTGATAGAATGTCCCTTTTCCCGAGCTTCATTTTCTGTCAAGCCGGCTATTGCAATCTCCGGGTCTGAAAAAATTACTGCAGGTATGCAATTGTTGGTGAATTCTTTGCTGTGTCCTGCGATTGTTTCTGCTGCTAGTTTTCCTTCGCGCGTTGCTTTGTGCGCCAACAAAGGCTGGGTCGCAACATCGCCTATGGCAAAAATATTCGCATCGGCAGTTCTCAGTGATTTATCAACAACTATGAAACCATCTTCATCAACTTTTACTTTAGTATTTTCTAATCCAAGATTCTTGGAATTTGGCTCGACACCGACTGCCACCAATATTTTATCAACTTCCACTGTAGATTCGCCTTTTTCCTGAGTGCTTATTAATACTTCCAGTCTTGAACCGGTTTTTTCTACTCTGGATATTGTTGAGTTTAGAATAAGTTCCACGCCATCCCTTTGCATTTGTTTTTGCACGACAGAAACCACGTCCTTATCA
>CAYIDG010000044.1:0-5985 GCA_964362055.1 uncultured archaeon
CCCCTACACGACGCTCTTCCGATCTTGATTCCGTTGATACAGACGATGAATCTTGAGAAGAGGAAAAAGGAGTTGAAGATATTTGCTCCGGAGGCTGAGAGGTTTGTTGCGGATATAATTGATTTGGGGTATTTTGGGCTGAGGTTTCCCATTAATGCTGTGGACATTCATTTTGAAGGGGAAGATGTGGATAAAATTTTTGAGGCGAATGAATATGAGATATTGTCAATTCCAACTTTGCATACAGTGCCGTCAGCAGCTTATTGTTTCAAGGAAAAGGACAAGTGGAATATTGATTTGAACAAGTTGAAGGAATTGGGATTGAAAAGAGGATACTGGTTGAAGAAATTGAAGAAGGAAGGAAAAACTGAATACAAAAGCAAGATGATAACCATAAGTCAAGTTGCGAATCCCAAGAATGGTCTGAGGGTTGTTTATACCGGGGATACTAAAGCGTGCAAGACTGTTGTGAAGATTGCCGAGGGGGCTGATGTGCTTATACATGATGCCACGTTTTTGGACAAGGACAAGGAGAAGGGGAAGTATCATGCTACATCTAAAGAGGCTGCTGAAATTGCGAAGAAGGCGGATGTTAAACAACTGATACTCACGCATGTTAGTAGAAGATATAGCGATACCAAGCCTCTAGAAGAAGAGGCAAAAGCTGTATTTCCTAATGTGAAGGTTGCGCATGATTTCATGAAGGTCAGGCTGAAGGATTGATGCCCCCATTGGGATTTGAACCCAAATCAAAAGCTATTTACCAATGAGTCCGCAAGCTTTTGTGCTATCCAGGTTACACCATAGGGGCCTTTAGTAACCTATAAAAATTATCAATTTTAACTTAATTAAACCAAGTGATGATATGAAGTGCACCACATGCCATATAGAAGTTTTGGCTAAACAGAATTTTGTCAAGTTCATGTGCCCAGAGTGTGGTGAAAGTGAAATTATCCGCTGTTACAATTGCAAAGCATTGAGCAGTAAGTATTCCTGTAAGTCTTGTAAGCTCGTAGGTCCTTGAAATGGCGCAAGTGCTTGTTACCTTGAAGGTGATGCCAAAGGAAGCGGATGTTGATATTGGGAAATTGGAAGTTGAAATCAAATCTTTGGTCAGTCCTGATAGAATGGCGAGGGAGCCTATTGCTTTTGGCTTGGTTGCTCTGAAGGTTTCTAAATTGGTTGAGGATGCGGAGGGGCAGGTGGAAGCGATAGAAAATAAATTAAGGAAACTGGACGGTGTTGGGGAAATTGAAGTTGTAGAAGTTACTAGAACTATTTGATTCTTATATAATAAGATATATGTTTTATAGAATAGAAAAGTATTTATGTCCTACGTAGGACAATAATTTAGGTGCTAACAATGAGCTTTGTAATGGTATTTGACATCCCAAGAAGTGAAATGACTGAAAGGAGAAGAATACACAGAGAACTTGTAAGAGGCGGTGCTGTAAGAATACAGGACAGCTTTTGGAGAAGTGACAAAATCAAGTTTTTAATTGCAATGGGAATTAGAATCAGAAAGACTGGGGGCAAGGCAACAATCCTGGAAGAGAAGTTTTTATTCTGAGAAACCAAAATTTACATATGCCCCTAAGAAGCTGGAAGACTGTCTTCCTTTGGATATTCGGCGCTGTGTCAATCTTTCTAGGAGCAATGATTGCGGGCAGGCTGGATTTTTCCTTGGGCGTCAATGAAATAGGATTCATCCTGGCATTGGTCATTTCAATAATGCTTTTCCTGATTGGGGGATTGCTATGGATTTCTGTAGCTCTGGCAGTTAAACTAAAGAGATAGTTCCTTCTCCAGCTTCTCCACAACCTTAAACTTTTTCTTCATCTCAGCCTTGAGCAAATCATTGTTCTTCACCACAACAGGATCTACATTGTTCGCTTCAGCCAACTTGTAACTCAAATAATCCCCTATAGCAATCAACGTCATCATCTTAGCCAGCGACGATTTGCCTTGAGCAAATATTTCATTCATTGCCTTTATCTTACCTTTCACAAATTGTTTAGTTAAATCAAATCTAGCCTTGATTTGCTCATTATCCCCCTCATCTCTCAGAAGCAGTACAGAAAAATTCTTGTTCAACGCAGCATCCTGATATGCATTAATCTCATTGTGGTTCAATTCAGGCAGTATTTCATGCTTCGCCGGCACCTTGCTGTTTTCATTGAACTGATTCTGAATTCTTTTGGCTACAGCAGAAAATTTATTAGAAGCATATATCACCGGTATGGAATTTCTAAAATCACCAACCATCCTGTAATATGGATTCAGGTTCAACTCCCTCAGCAACTTTACAGTCTCCTGCAAATCTTTTTTAACATCAACAGACTTTACTTTCTGTAAATAAGCAATTAATGGAATAAACAAATAAGGCAATGCCTCCCTAGGCAATAAACCTACAGGCAATTTGACAAAAGGCAGTTTCAATTTCCTGCACCACTCCTCCAACTTCCCGCCGGAAGAAATTCCGATTATCTTGCACTCCCTTCTTGTAGCTTCCACAAACTGGCTCAACGTCTCTTCTGTATCGCCCGAATAGCTTACACAAAACACCAGCGTCTTATCATCCGCATAATAAGGCAGGCTGTAATCGCTAAAGACTTCTATAGGATATTCGACATTATCCCTCACCAAATCCTTCAGAAGCAAGCCTCCAATGCCAGAACCGCCTATACCGCAAACCAAAACATTATCAAACTCGTATTCAGGCAATTTTGTGTTATTGGTTATATCCCACGCATCCAGAATCATCTCCGGATATTTTTTTATCACTTCTATAGGCATAATTCACACCAAAGCGCTGGCTACAAACAGCCTATGCCTGTCCTTCTCATCGAACTCATTGAAAACCCTCTTTATTATCATCTTCTTAGGATCCGGCAGCATAGGAACCCTGTCCTGAACATCCTTGAAAGTCTCGAATGACTTCTTCTTGCGCTCGTTTATTATATCGAACAAATGGCGTTTGCCTATCCCAGGCAGCAATTCCAACGAATGCATCCTTGTGGTTAATGGCATGGATTTGTTGAAAAATTCCACGAACCTCTTCTCGTCCTTGTCAACCAATCCTGCCACAACCTCCTGTATAGTGTCTTTGGCATACGACGTCAACTCAGAATAGCTGATCCTCCCGCGTATGTACTTCACCTGGTCCCTCTTTGCCTCGCCAATATAGAGCCTATCTTTCGTCTTGATGTCAACGCCGTCCTTTATCGCCACCTCCAGCAGATTGAAGAACTTATCCCCAACGCATTGCGCCACAGGCTCAGCCCTCCTGTCAGCTGGCTTTCCGTGGGGCAAGAAATCTAAAACTATCACATAATCGTCTTTAGCTATCATTTCTTTCACCAAACGCGGTTCAAACAGTTTTTCGAATGGTTTCAAGGATTAGATTCAATTCGTCCTCAGTAAAAGTCGGGTATTCCTTGTGCAAAATCACCCTCAGGTCTTCCTTATCCTCGGGCAGAAAATTAGACAAAGCGATGATGTGCCTGTCCCGCAGTTTCTCTATCTTGTTCAGATTACTTATCAGTTCTTTGATTTTTTCCGATGGCGTTGAATTGAATTTGCGCAAAATTTCCAAAGCAGTCTTCTGCTCGTACTTCAATTCAGAATCCCCATTTTTCTCCAGGATTTCCTTGGCTTCCGCATCGGTCACCAATTGCTCGCTCAGTATGTCCACCTTACCACCTTTTGATATTTACAATTAACTAGCATATAAACTTAAATCGGTTTTAAGTGCTCTGGCCTCGAGATTACTTTTTTAACGCTTCTGCCGTCCAGGAATTCCACTATGTAGCTGTTGCCTCTTCTGCCAATAACTTTACCCGCTTTGCCCTTGAACCTTGGATGGGGCATGCCCTTGTGGCTGGACGGCTCTGGTAAAATGACAACGTCCTGCCCCTCCTTGAATTCCTGCAGGAATTTGGTAATCGCAGGCCTGTAGGAGGGTTTTTGATGCAGTTTTTTCCTGGTTGACTGCCTGAAGCCCCTTGACTTTCTAACCATACAATCACTTGGTATGTATCTTTATTACATCCAACCTTATCTTTTTAACACTATCGCCGATTATATCAGAAATATTTGGCTTGGTTCTCCCCTCATCCCCGGTAATCAATTCCTTGATGTAAAGTCCTGATTCTGCTCTTATCTTGAACTGCATTTTTTTCCTTGTCAACAGCTTGTAGGATATGGATTTTACAGAACGCTTCCTAAACTTGTCAGCCCTCCTATGGATAACACGCAACGGCGTCTTCTGTAGTATAGGTTCTCCCACTATTCCCTTAATCAACTTCAACTTCTTCTTGTCTATCTTATTCTTAAAATCAACCTCGGCAAGATAAGTCTTGTCGATTCTTTCGGTCTTAATTCTTCTTATCAGCTGCCTGCCTTCGACAACCAGCTTCAATCCCTTTACCTTCACCTTCTTTGACCTGTTTATCTGCTTTTCAATTTTCTTCAAATCCACCTTCCTTTTCAATGGCTTGATCAATTCTATCACAAAAGGACGATAATCAAGACATCTTGCATCAATATCCTCGCGCCCCGAACCACTGAACGAGGAGTTCTTACTATTTGCAGCCTTCAGCAATAGTTTTTCGATGATTTCCTGCACAGAGGTTTTATACAGCTTGCCTTCGCCTTTACAAAATGTACAGCCTTTGCCGTTGCATCTCTTGCATACCCATCTTGTCTGCGGTATTCCCCTGACTAATTTCTGGTATCCCCCGTAAACATACAGACTCCTTACCTGCAATCTTATATTATCAGCATTCAAATCAACTACAATTGTCACATCAGGGTTCTTCAAGTCGAATCTCTTTCCAGTTAGTTTCTCTATCCTCTTGCCAGTCTCCCGGTTTATTTCAGATTTGATCGATTCCACGTCTTCTATCCCAATCGCCATCCACAATTCATCCTGCTGATTTGCCATCTCATTAGAAGCCACAGAACCCATCAAGAAGGTATCAAACTCCACATCTTGCAATTTTTTAACAACATTTTTAAGAACCCTATCCATGCCGCTTTTGAAGAAATTATTGCACAGCCTGCAGACATCAGGCTCCTTAAATTCAATGCGTAGTTTATTGGCAAATTCCATCAAAATGTTTCCACGCTCGGCATTAGTCAAGCCATGCCCCACCATACCCCATTGCCTCCCGATGCAATTCAGACAGACCTTATTCTCCAGGATTTTCAGCAATTTTTCCCTATGCTTCTCGTCGTTCAAAATTTCAACAGGAAATTTCATAGAATTAACTTAATGCGACTACAATTTAAACCCGAATTGTTTTGACAGATTCTTGAGTGCTCCCCTTTGCAATCCTTTAACTCCCCCCATAGTCTTGAACAGTTTTTTCATCTGGCTGTATTGGTTCAACAATTCCCTAACTTCTGCTTCACTTCTACCAGAACCTTTAGCAATCCTTACTATTCTTTTGCTGGTAATTATCTCAGGATATTCGCGTTCTTCCCTTGTCATGCTCTCTATGATATATTTATAATTTTTCAACTTCTGCTCCTGTTTCTCAAGCACACCTTCTGGCAATTTCATCATTCCCATTCCAGGAATCATGCCTGCCAACTGGCTCAGCGGTCCCATAGATTGCATCGCCTTCAATTGCTCGTAAAAGTCCTGCAGCGTAAACTTCCCTTCAGCAATCTTTTCTACAGACTCTTTTTTAATCTCCACTTCCTTCGCCTTCTCCAAAAGCGTTTGTAAATCACCCAACCCAAGCAATCTTGAAACAAACCTAGTCGGATCGTACAATTCAAAATCCTCTATCTTCTCTCCAACGCCGATGAACTTCACCTTGGCACCTGTCGCACTTGTTGCTGCCAACGCACCGCCAGCCTTTGCAGTCCCGTCCATTTTTGTAATTATCACTCCAGTCACTCCAACCAACTTATGGAATTCTTCAGACAGATCGGAAGAGAGTCGTGTAGGGAAATAGTGTAGATCTCCGTTGTCGC
>CAYIDG010000045.1:0-5850 GCA_964362055.1 uncultured archaeon
TTTTAAGATCTGTGATTAGTTTTTCCAGCTGTTCTTTTTCTTTATACAACCTATTGGCAAAATTTTCATAAGTTTCCAGTTCATGAATTCCCATCTCCTGTTCTTCTCCAAGGATTTCGGATACAGACTTTTTGATCGGTTTGGATGACTCTGATTTCTTAATAAAAACCCTCAAAGAACCTCCATGAGTAGGAATTCTTTGTACATCGAATATTTGCATGCCCTGCTGATTGAAAAGGTGGTATAGTGGCGTTAATGAATAGTAGAAAAGATGCTCATGATAAACTATGTCGAATGTCATCTTTTGAAGCATATCAACAAGGTAAGCCACTTCTATTACAAAGACCCCATCGTCCTTTAAAAGCCGTTTAACATTGTATATTATTCGTTTTATAGCGTCGGTGTGCGCAAAAACATTATTGGCGGTGATCACATCTGCATATCCTTTGGAAGATAGTATTTGATCTGTAACACTATCGTTAAAAAAATCGTTGATTGTATCAATGCCATCTTTTTTTGCAATTTCCGCAATGTTTGTGGCAGGTTCTACGCCAACAGTACGAACTCCAAATTTCTGAAACCCTTTAAGAAGCACACCATCATTGCTTCCTATGTCAACTGCGAGTGAATTGCCATCTAACTTCAGCATATTTGTAAGTTCTTCCGCCATCTTAGAAAAATGTAGCTGAAAAGTGTTCGAAGTTGAAGACACATAAAGGTAATTTGTAAACATCATTTCTGGTGGCACTACATAACCCAATTGGACTAATTTACAATTTGGGCAAAAGTAAACATCTAAAGGGAATGCTTCCTCTGATTTAGGCAAATCATCTTCTCTCAAGAAATTGTTAGCCAAGGGTGTTTCCCCCAACGAAAGAAATTTTTGGAGATTCTGATTATCACAAATTTTGCACTTCATCTTTATCCTTGGTATACAATACAATAAAAATGTTTAAATAAGATTTATTCTGGCGCGGGGTTAATGGCCGTTATTTCACCATACCTTATGATTATATCGCCGCCATTAGGAACTTTTATCCTGCCTAACAAAACATCTTTAATTACATTTGCAACATACTGTGGACTTTGTTGCTTCTCGGCATCTTCCAATCCAAATATCTTTGCCCGCATTTCTGTGGACATTCCTCCTGGACATACACTTATACACAGGGCATCAGTGTCCTTAAGCTCTTTAGCAACAGATTGGGTGAGTCCCACAACTGCAAATTTACTGGCACAATATGCTGCCAAGTTTGGAATCCCTCTTTTCCCAGCCATGGACGATATGTTGACTATCGCGCCTGAGTTCTGTCCTCGCATTATTGGAACTATTTTTTTAAGGAAATAGAAAATTGAATATACGTTAGTTCTAAAGCATGTTTCGAATTCTTCTTCAGTATTTTGCTCTATGCCCTTCCACTTGGTGGCATATCCAGCATTATTGACTAAAACATCAATTCTACCATGCGAACTGAGAACTTTATCAATGAACTTGTCGACTTGTTGTTTACTAGTTACATCAACTACAAAATATTCGCACTTCCCGCCAGCACCAACAATTTCATTGCACACATTCTTTAGGTCATTCGCGCTTCTTGAACATATGACAACTGTGCTACCTTCGGCAGAAAAAAGTTTAGCCAGTTCTTTTCCAAGTCCTTTGCCACCACCGGTTATAACGGCTATTTTACCTTTCAATTGAATATCTACACACCTAGTTAAAAACTAGTATTTAAAAATAATAGTGTTAGTTTAAATATGTGAAATTATGGGGTTGATAACTGTAAGGAAAATTAAGCCTGCTTTCGTAGATGAAAGAGGTAAGATATCAAACTTGCTGGATGCGTCAATCGAACATGTGGCATTAATAACATCAAAGGCCGGCTCTATTAGAGGCAACCATTATCATCCCAATCAGACACAAAATGACTATCTTTTGAGTGGGAAGTATGAGTACGCGGCTAAGGATATTAGAGATGAAGACGGTAAAGTTGAAATAAACATAATTGAGCCTGGTGATTTGGTAATAACTCATCCTATGGTGGCGCATGCGATGAGATTTTTAGAGGATTCGGTGTTTCTTACTTTCACCACAGGACCTAGAGATGCGGACAAGTATGAGGAGCACACTACAAAGTTTAAATTGGTTTAGAGTCTAATTGTCTGTATAAATGGGTTCGCATAAAATCTTTTAGTAGTTGTATTCGAATGGTCTCTAAAATAATAGAGGATGATTTAAAAACCGTTGTAGAAAATCTAGCAGGCTATTCTAGGAAATTACAAAACAAGACACTGTTAATTACTGGGGGTGGTGGGTTTATAGGTCGCTACCTCATATCAGCCATAGATTTTATCAATAAAATTACCCTAGAAAAACCATGTAAAGTAATCTCAGTAGACAACTTTATAACAGGCTCAAAAAATACGATTCTAACTAATAACAACAGTGTAAAAGTAATAAACCATGACGTAAGAAATCCATTGAGATTAGAAGAGGATGTCAATTTCATCATACATGCAGCCGGCATAGCTTCCCCATTCTACTATACTAAATTTCCTATAGAAACTATAGAGGTGGGTACAATAGGCACGAAAAATATGCTGGAACTGGCAAAAGAGAAAAATGTCGAGAGCTTCGTTTTTTTAAGTTCGAGTGAGGTTTATGGTGACCCTGATCCAAAGTTTGTACCTACGCCGGAAACTTATTTTGGCAATGTAAACACAATTGGCCCAAGAGCATGTTATGATGAATCAAAAAGACTCGGTGAGACTTTATGCATGACATACTACCAGCTATTTAGACTGCCTGCAAAAGTGGTGAGGCCGTTTAATGTATATGGACCAGGAATAAAACCTGATGATTTTCGCGTACTCCCCAATTTCATACATAGTGCACTTAAAGGAAATCCTTTGCCAGTATATGGTGAAGGGAATCATACAAGGGCTTTCTGTTATATCACAGATGCTATTACAGGAATTTATCAAGTCCTATTATCGGATTTCAACGGAGAGATTTTCAATGTAGGGAACCAAAAGGAGGAGATAAGCATTATTGATTTTGCTAAACTAGTGTCGGAAATTTTCGATAATAGGCTGGGCATAAAGAAAATTTCAAGTCCTAATGAAGCCTATGCAAGCGCCGATCCAAAAAGACGATGCCCAGATTTGACAAAAATAAATAAACTCATAGGCTACCAAGCGAGAGTTGATTTGAAATCTGGCCTAAAAAGAACGATTCAATGGTTCCAGCAAGAGTATGGCGTCAGTTCATAAATTTATTATTTTCATCTATATCATGAACAAATTAAAATAAGGTATGATTCATATGGGAAATATGCCATTGGTTTCGATAGTCATCCTTAATTGGGACGGGAAGGAAGACACACTAGAATTGCTAAATTCGCTGAGGAAAACAACCTATAAAAATTATGAAGTGATTATTGTAGACCAAGGTTCGAGAGACGGCAGTGTAAATGCTATAAGAAATGAATTCGGAGACGTCAAAATAATCCAGAATAAAAAAAACGTTGGCTTTGCTGCTGGAAACAATATAGGCATTAAAAATGGTAGGGGTGATTATTTTTTCCTCATGAACAACGATATGGTTGTCCACAAAGATTGGCTGTCAGAACTTGTTAAAGTTGCAGAATCTAATAACGAATTTGGAATTGTTGGTAGTATGATTTTGTTTTACGACAAACCTGATACAATCGATAGGCTGGGCTCGATAGAGTCTAACAGGATAACAGGCTCTGTAATACCTTATGCAAGGAATATAAAAGATAGGGGGCAATTTACTGAATCGCTGGAGACTCATTTTCTCAACGGTTTAATAAGGAGAAGTGTTATAAAAAAAATCGGGTTATACGATGGAAAAATGTTCGCCGGTGGCTTCGAGGAAGTGGATTTTTGCTGCAGGGCGAGGAAGGCTGGTTACAAAACGATAGTAGTTCCAACTTCAAAGTTATGGCATAAAGGCTCGAGGACTATAAAGCGTGGTAGTTATTTTTTAATCTTTAATTCTTACAAAAACAAGTTGAGATATATTCTAAAGAATTATGGTATGCTGGAAAAATTATTGGCCCTGTCGTTCAATTTATCATACTATTTCGCTAAAGTCTTCAATTTTCTATACCAGGCGAGACCAGATTTAAGCAAAGCTATGATAAATGCAGTCCTATGGAACATAAAAAATTATAGAGACTACTTATAAACTACAGTGTCAATTTAAATGGCTTAATGCGAATACTTCGGAGTGTCATATCTTGAGTCAACGGTAAATCAGCCTCTTCCATAGTCATGGGTTTCACATCAGGTGTGGTCAACTTGGCCAATTCAAACATAGAGAATTTTTTATCGCCAGCTATATGAACTACTCCAGTTAATTTTTTCCCAATAACTTCTTTGATAGCCAAAGCAAGGTCATCTGCAAACAAATATGTGCCGAATCTGTCTGTGAATGCCTCCCCATATGGCCATTTTCCCCGTTCAACAAAATTTGTTCTTATCACAAGGTGGTTAGATAATTTTTTTACTGCAAATTCTCCCAAAAGTTTTGTAAATGAATAGAAGTTTTTGGGGTTTGGTATATCGGTCTCGATGTAATCTCCTTTATCTCCGTAAAAGACACAGGCTGTCGACATATAGACGAAATAACAGTTGGGGATGAATAAATTGCAGGCATTAACTAAATTTTCTGTGCCGACTACATTTGTAGCCCATGTCGATTCTTTGTCGATTTCACACTGCCGAACATTGGTTAAAGCGGCTGCATGGATAATTGCAGCGGGTTGAAATTTTTTTATATAGGATTCGACTTCGCCTTTGTCTTTCGTATCGAGTTCGTCATGTTTCGGTGCTAAAGCTTCAGGAAAGGATTTTTTCAATTGCCTTCCTAATTTTCCCGAACTTCCGGTTATCAGCATCATAATACAACCTCTGAAACTTTAAAAATTGTGAAAATTTATTGTAATAATTGGAGGTATTCAAACCCACCCTGTTTTTTTAAGAAGAGATAAAATATCGTCACGGTTTAAGATTTTTGTAGTTGCAGATGTATACTCAGATATACTTGCGGATTTTTCGAAAACATCTAAATTACCAGCTCCCCTCATATTCAAATAATAATTATATGGGTGTATAATGTAAAAATTTTCTTCTTCCTTTGTCCTATACATTTCATCCTCTGAAACTAAAACTTCATTTATCTTTTCGCCAGGTCTAATTCCAGTGATTTTTACTGGATAATCTTTTTTACCTGTCAATGCCTCAGCAAAAGTATTTGCGAATTCTGATATTTTCATTGCTGGCGCTTTTTTAACAAACACTTCGCCACCATTGCCATGAATAGTAGCATAAAGAACTAGATGCACGGCATCTTCGAGTGTTAGCATAAAACGTGTCATATCCTTATGGGTTACGACTAACGATTCACCTCGCAAAATTTTTTCTTTGAATACAGGAACTACACTGCCACGACTGCCTAGAACATTGCCGTATCTTACACAAGTAAATTTAGTATTGTACTCAACTTCACCCTCAGAAAGCAAAATCTTTTCTTGCAATGCTTTGCTCATGCCCATGGCATTGACTGGCTTAACCGCTTTGTCCGTACTTATTGCTATAACTTTTTCTACACCATTCTCTATAGCTGCAAGCTTTATGTTAAAAGCTCCAATGACATTCGTTTTTACTGCTTCCATCGGATGAAATTCAGAAAATGGTACCTGCTTTAAGGCAGCGGCATGATATATTATATCAACGCCTTAAAAAACATCACGAAGGCGCAAAAAAACCCGACAAACACCAAAAGCAAAATAAAGTTTATGGCATTTCCAATTGTGCATGATA
>CAYIDG010000046.1:0-3450 GCA_964362055.1 uncultured archaeon
TTAAATCCACTCCCGACCGTAACATCCGTTCTTCCGCATGCCGTATAAGCCAATGCCAGTACAGCGCTCATCGGCATCCTTATGTAAGCGCTTTTGAAGAGTTCTACATATGCTTTTGCCAATTCCGGATGGCGCTTTAAAGTTCGGCTGAACAGGTTTACTATTGCATAGCCCATTTCACCTGTTTTGCTTACTTGGATTTTCTTGCCATTCAGAAATGCACCCTTCCCCTTTTCAGCAAAGAACAATTCATCTGTATTGGGGTCATAGGTAACGCCAAATACAATCTCCCCATTTTTTTCAACCCCAATGGAAACAGCATAATGCGGTATGCCATGCGCATAATTGAATGTCCCATCCAGAGGATCTATGTATAGTGTGTAGTCAGATGCGCCGAGCGATATTTCCCCAGTTTCTTCAGCAACTATCTTGCCTTTGATTCCATTTTCCCTGAGTGATTGCACTATCAAATCCTCCGCCATCTTGTCCATCTTGATGCTGTAGTCAAACCTGCCCTTGTCTACAGCAATTTGCGAGAACTCCTCATTTCTAAAATTATCCAAAAGCAGTTTTCCGGCTTTCTTTGCAGTATTTATCAGAATTTCTTTCATATCATCTACCGAATTGGTTTAAGCTCTTCTGCTCCCCGACCAGCATGTTGAATGCCGTATCAGTCTCATCCTCGCTCAGCAGAGCAAAAATATCATGGTAGTCAAAGCTGGTTTCGAAACTCAATTCATCCAAGTTCTTCTTAAGGATATGCAGCCCGATTTCCTCTACAGACAGTTTTTGTTCCTTGAGATTTCTCAGCAGTTCAATGCTTTGCGTCACTTCTTGCGATTCTATATCTTTCGCAAAAACAACCACGCTCTTATTAGCATATCTGCTTACTATGCTGTTGAGTTCTTTGTCGTTCAAAATTTCCTTTCCAGTTAGCTTGATTCTTATCACAGGTTTCTTGGCAAAGTTCTTCGAAAACAGCAAATCGTTAACTTTCTTTTCAACAACATCCTGCACAGGAATTCCATTCAAGTTGATTTCCTCATAGAAGAATTTTCTCGCAGTTCCTAATGGTATGAAATCAACACTCGCGTCTTTGCCCACGATTATCTGCACCATAGCCTTTTCTATCTCAGACTCGCTTCTCTGGAACTGTGTTATTACAGTGCTCCCGGGCAAAACCAATTTAGTATTCCCAAGCTGCTCCATTGTATGCGTGTGTATATGACCATCGATTATCATGTCAAACCCTTTCGGCAAGTTTGATAGGGTCAGACTCGGCGGTTCTATTGGCGAATAAATAAACGGGTCGATATTTTGGTGGAAGACTAAAATGTTGAAGCAGTCTTTGATGGGTTGGGGGTTCCACTGGTTGAGCACATCCTTAGCGTATCTTTCTGGCACAGATGACATGCCGTGAATAGCAACTTTTATCCCGTCTTTTTCAAAGACAATTGAGTTGAGATGCAAATGAATGAGCATACCCGCATTTTCCAGTGCTTCCACGGTATTTTGCTCCCCCTTGACCAGCCTTTCGTGATTTCCATTGATGGCTAGCATGGGTATATGCGACAAGGTCCTTTTGGAAATTTCTTTCAATTCCTTGGTGCAGCCAACCAACTTGGTTCCCGGATTGTTTTTTAGCAATGGTCTGCTTAGGATTTTCAATGCTTTGGCCCACGTCTGCGTCTTTGGCGCCCTGATGTCGAAAACATCACCGCAGATTAGGATTAAATCAGACTCTAATGCCTTGTCTACAGCCTCTTCGGCATTATCAAAGCTGTCGTTTTCCAACTCAGAGTTGTAGGCATATCCAAAATGCAAATCAGATAGAACAGCTATTTTCACATTAAAGTATTGCAAGTAAATTTATTTGAAGATGTTTTCTCCTGATATTTAAGGATTAACGGTAATATGAAAAATGTGAAGTTCAAGAAAATTTTGATGATAGGATTTGCTAAGAGTAATTTGGCACAAGAGTATTGGGATAAAATAAATACTATTACTGAAGAATTGGTTACATTGTCTAAAGACAGCCTAGATATATCGAATCATTTGTCAACTGCTGACTGCCTTCTTGTTAAGCTTGGCGCAACTGTTAGTAAAGAAACTATGGACAATGCCCCTAATATGAAATATATAGGGATGTTTGGAACAGGTTATGGAAGTATTGATACCGGACATGCAACCAGTAAAGGCATTACGGTTTGCAACATTGCAGGTTATAGTACAGAAGCTGTGGCTGAATTCGCTTTTGCGATAATCTTAGAGCATATTAGAGATTTGGAAAGGGGAAAAATGCAAGCAAGGGAAGGTAATTATTCCGAATCAAGTTTCTTCAACGTATATGAAATAAAAGATAAAAAATTTGGTGTGATAGGATTAGGTAAGATAGGCAGTAGAATTGCCGAGATTGCATTGGGTTTTGGTGGAGATATTAGTTACTGGTCAAGAACAAGGAAAGAAGAATATGAAGCTAAAGGCATAAAACATCAAGATATAGATAACATTCTTGTAGAATCAGACTTTCTCTCTTTGAATCTTATGCTAAATAAAGAGACAGAAGACTTCCTGAATGATGAAAGAATGCAAAAAATAAAGTCAGGTGCCGTTGTAATTAATCTTTCTCCAATGGAACTGGTTGACATTGATGCTTTAGCAAATAGGCTTGAAAAAGATGATATTACGTTCATAATTGACCATGCCGACGAAATGACACCAGGACAATTAAAGAAAATTACAAAATACAAAAACTGTATAATCTATCCACCTATTGCAAGTACAACAAAAGAAGCTACTGAATTAAAGCAGGAAATCTTTGTTGGGAACATTGAAAATTTTCTGAAAGGGGCACCAACAAATAAAGTGAATTAATCGTCCCATTTCTTTATTATAAATCTTTTCTCTATGGCCACTTACTTGAACCGTTTCTTAAGTTGTTCCATTATTGCTTGGTAGTTTTTATTATACTCAAGCTCTTCAGGAATAAGAGTTGCAGGATGTACAAAGCCCTGTTCACGCATATACTCTGCCTTCTTAGTAGCCTTCATTCTGAAATAGTCCCAGTCAGGAGTTTCAAATGCGTCGACCGATTCAGTAAACTTCCCGTTGTGCATGCTAAATAGCAGACAACTTACAATTGGTATGCAGTAGTTGGCACTTGCAGCGCTGTTTCTCTTCACCGGCATCAATGGCATATGATGGCTACCGCGTGTATCGCCTGCAACATAATGGGTAGTTTTGAAAACCGAACACATTTCTTCGGTGGCTGGGAATTGTTTCTGGAGCCTGACTATAGAGGCAGGATCGTCTTTTCCAACATAAGTGCCAGCGATGTTATGGAGTCTGTCAGTAGTAGCAGCCATCACAGGCTCGTTGTCCTTCGTGGATATGGATTCTATGACATATCTTCCTGGGTACATTAAAATGGCGGCTATTAGGAAAATTTCT
>CAYIDG010000046.1:3460-5809 GCA_964362055.1 uncultured archaeon
AGCTCCACCCTTTTCCCTTCTATCACATCCAATACCACAAACTTCACACCCTTTGTTAAAGTTTGGTTTAGTATTAAGCCTGTGTTAGCACTAGGTTCACAAAATGCCCTATAGAAAGGAAAATTATAAGCTCCTGGCTCCGTCTTGTCCGCAGTTATCAATGCAAATGCTTCATTCGGCCTTTCTTCAAATTCTATCTCAGCAACACCAGGGCCCATGCCTTTAACATTTCCTGAGAATGCAGTTTTTAGCATGTCCTGTCCAGCACCATACAAACCTTGTTCTTTGGCAACTTTGGTCGCTTCCATGAATGCATCGAAGGCAAGTTTGTGTACTTGAGAATTATTCACTCCTTTTGTATGTGATGTGAGAATACAGACATCATCACCTGTGTATCCAATATAATAATCGATTATCAAACCTTTATCTAAGCCATTCTTCTTAACGAAATTTTCAACAGTACTTACTAATTCAGAGCTCGGCTTCGTATGGCCCCCGATAGATCCTGTGTCAGCCTTTATTGCAGTTAAAGTAATCTTCATAATTTTCTTATCTAATTGCTCTTCTTAAGCTTTTATCCTTTACACTTAAAGGGCTATTATGGTAATACATATCAATTTAGGACAAGTGCCAAGACAAGAACACACCGACAAAATATTGCAGGCACTTGAAGCAAACTTAGCAGATATTCGTCCAAATGGGGGCACCCTAAAATATCTTTTTCGCGGTTTCGTAGGCTTAGATATTCTGCTTGACGATTATGTTAAAGGCGGAACAGATACACCTGATTTGGAATACACACGAATGCATCCAATAATTTCTGTGGCTTTTTATTATATGGTTAGACCTCAACTTATTGTTGAATTTGACGGGGAAACAACTCCTGTTGGAAAGGCAATTTTAAATAAAGGCCTACCATTACCTGATTACTTGTATCCTAATTCTACACCTTTATTGAGAGTATATCCTATTCGTTGGTTCGAGGGCAATGGGTTACACACATTTTCCGGATTGTTTGTTTACAATAATGATTCTGTAATGCCCACCCAATATGCTGAAAGATATAAACCAAGAACCACATTCGCAGACGCAGCCCGTTTGCTTCTTACCATAAGATAAAACAAGTATAAGAAATATTATTTATTTCTACAAATTCTTAATCTTAAAGAGATATGTCTGAGCGAATTACTTATGATGACTTCCGAAAAGTGGACATGAGAATAGGCAGGGTAATTGACGTACAAGATTTTCCTGATGCTAATAAACCCTCCTACAAATTAAAAATAGATTTTGGCAAAGAAATAGGAATAAAGAATTCCAGTGCGCAGATTACTGATTATAGTAAAAAAGATTTAATTGGGAAGCAGGTTATTGCTGTGGTCAATTTTCCTCCGAAGCAGATAGCAAATTTCAAATCGGAAGTGTTGACACTAGGTATTGCAGGTGGGAAGAAAGGATGGCTATTAATTCAGCCGGAAAGAGAAGTAGAATTAGGGGTAAGGGTTGAATGACTGAACAGAAGCAAGAAGGAATAACTGTAAAGAAATCAGAAAATTTTGACGAATGGTACGTGCAGGTAATTCTGAAATCCGAATTGGCAGATTACAGTTCGGTGTCAGGCTGTCTAGTTTACAGGCCCACCGCTTATACCATATGGGAAATTATGCAGAAGGCTGCGGATGAAGAATTCAAGAAAATCGGCATCCAGAATGTCTACTTCCCGCTGCTTATACCTGAAAGACTTTTGAAGAAAGAGAAAGAGCATGTAGAGGGATTTTCCCCGGAAGTTGCATGGGTGACACAAACCGGCGATACAAAGTTGGACGAACGCCTTGCAATCAGGCCTACCTCAGAAGCGATAATGTACGAAAGCTTCTCCAAGTGGATAAGAAGTTGGAGGGATTTGCCTTTGCGATTTAACCAATGGAATAATGTTCTGAGATGGGAGTTCAAGCACCCCATACCTCTTTTGAGAACAAGGGAATTTTTATGGAATGAGGGGCATACGGTTTTTGCAACTAAGGAAGAGGCTGAAGCTGAAAGAGACCAGATTCTAAACATATACAAGAAAATCACAGAGGAGTATCTAGCACTTCCAGGAATAATTGGTAAGAAAACTGACAAGGAAAAATTCGCAGGTGCAGTTGAAAGCTATAGCATAGAGCATCTCCTGCCCGACGGGAGGGCTATACAGGGTCCGGATTTCCATAATGATGGCCAGAATTTTTCCAAAGCTTTTGATATAACCTTCTTGGATAAAAATGGTAAAAAACAATATGCGTGGCAGAATACTTGGGCGATATAATATCGGAAGATCACAAGTCTGAACTCCATTCACGTAGAGAGGTC
>CAYIDG010000047.1:0-5705 GCA_964362055.1 uncultured archaeon
TCGTATGTCGCATACTCGCCTAACCCATGTAGTATCATTAACTTTAGAATCGATTTTAAAATTTTCGTCGATATAATCTAAATCAACAATCTTTTCATCCATAAAGCTATTTTTAATGTCGCAATGCGCATCGAATATCAACAATCTCGTGTTTTCTGGAAATACTTTGAACGAATAATAAGAAAGCAAATGTCCCCCTCCAATAATCACAGGCAGTTTATTTTTGGACAATATTTCCTTGACTTTTCCAGAAATTTTTTCAAAATCAGGATAGTCCCTCACATCGATATTTCCAACGTCCGCTATTCCCATGCCGTCAAGCAGATTTTTGCGCTTTTCGTCATCGTAAATTTCAATGTAATTGCTGACATGCCGCCAATTTTCCAATGCCTGTTTGCTCCATCTTCCTATGGGGACTCCAAACAAAATCACGTTCGCCTCTTCTGGAGTCGGGTAATCTTCCACCCAGTCAAAAAACTTGCGATTCATTATCAAATACTCATTTTTAAAGTATAAAAAAATTAATTAATTTCAGAATAAAATGGAAAGAGAAGAATGCGGATACTGTAGTAAAACATTCAAATCAACGCCGTTCTCATGTAAGTTTTGCGGATTTCGGTTTTGCGTAAACCATTATATGCCCGAGGACCATGAATGCGTTGGCTTATCCAAATATAAGGAAAACCAGGCAGAATCCTTGAGGAAAGGCAAGCCTGAGAGGCCTGTTGAGTATTTCCATGAAAGATTGAAAATACCTAAATTCAGGCTGTTTTATTATTTGATTCTGGCAGCAATTACTGCAATGGCTATTTTGCTCACAACGACGATTTTAGGATAGATCAGATGCTGACATCGAAAATATATTCAACCTCTTCATTGGCGAGTGTAGTTCCTGCCCTAACCCTTACAGTACCGGTAATGGTTGATGGAACATCCTTGAAAATCAGATAACTTTCTCTTGTCTGGGCGCCTTTTATGCTTTCAGTTTTGAAGGGACTTTGCGGGTCCGGAGAAAAGGTATTTCCCCCTATAGTTAGCCTTGCGGCGCTTGTTTTGAATTCTGTCGCCACAGCATAGGTGTTTTTGACCTTCAAATCAACCCTGTAGTAAGTTTTTGTGGCGCCAGCTTCTATTTTGTTGAAATAGCCCATTCTAACCAAAGTCACCTCGAACGCGTATTTGGTGACTGGTTTACTTACATTGGTTGCGGTATTCAGGTATTCGGTTTCAGACATGCTTTCCAATTCTGCAGCCGAAAGTATAGGCACTTCAACACTTGCACTGCTGGATAGTACTGCCCCACTGCTTGCTGTAAATACTATGGTTGCAGTCCCGCTGCTGGATGTGCTTTTATTTACTTTTGACGAATTAACTGTCTTGCTGTATACAGATTCGGAGAAATCGGATTCCTGCGCCTCAAAGTTTTCTTCATAGAGCAATTTGCTTGATTGATCCGTGACTTTAAGCGAGGCATTTCCACTGGCATTTAATTTCGCAGAATCTTTGTCAGCTACAGAAAAACTGAACTTGTAATTCTCATCAACTTTCGAAGCTGAGAAGTCTGTTATGTTGGCTGGAACTTTCTTTGGTTCGAGTGCCACAACTGCGCTTGACGAACTTTCCTGCTTACTCGCAGATGGAAGCTGCAGGCTCGGCAATGTGAAATTCAGATCAAATCTAAACGCTGGAGACGAGCCTGAAGTCAGCATTGATGTTACAAATACGCCAGCCCCGAAGGCTGCGATTATAAACAATGGAAGCTTGTATTTCTGTATGAAATTCAGCAGGAATCTGGTCTTATCCAAAAGACTTGCAATCAGCCCCTTAAAATCAAACGAGCTTCCACCCCCTTTACTTATGCCTGTTTGTGATGGTGCCCTCAAAGAATTTACAAGAACTATGGACAATACAATATAGACACCGCCGATGAAGATGAAAATAAATGGCATATAGGCTTCAAAAACCTTCAATTGTCCAAGGCCTAAAGCCACGTAGGCAGTAGCCAAGCCAATCAGTCCTATTATAATGCCGTACAAACCGAATTTTTCACTTGTGATTGTAGTGTCGTGTCTGTCAGTCATAGATGTTGTCCTATATTTAAAATTACTCAAAGGAGGATTTATTAATATGCTATCTCTGGGGTATCTGGATGAATGGCGTGGATGTGCCGGTTGCCAGCGGCAGTTTACCGTCCCATTTTTGGGTTGCTAAGAATTCGATATACTTAGGGCTCGTCTCCAATTGTATATTGATTATTCTTATTGCCTCGGCCTCGCCTTTTGCCTTTTCTATTGCCTGCAGCGCTTCTATCTTGATTCTTTCCAAGTCATTTTGTGCCTTCAATGCCAGCTGCTGCGCCGTAACTTTCGATTCTATAGCCTCGGTGAATTGCTTGCTGAACTGGAAGTCTGTTATGGATACTGTCTCCACGATTATGCTACGCGGGTCCAACCTGTTCTTCAACCCCTCTTCTATAGTATCTTTTACTACAGGCCTTTGTGTAATCAGCTCTTCTGCATTGAATTTTGCTGTGGAAGCTTTGACCACTTCTTGGATGGCTGGCGCTATAAATCTGTCGGCATAACCTGGTCCGAGTGTTTGATATATATCATCAACCTTCTCTGGATCCAAATGATAATTCAACGCAACCTTGGTATGTGTATCTTGAAGGTCTTTTGAGGCGGCGGTCGAATCAGTTTCAAATTTTTGGGTTCTGACATCCATAATTGGAACGCTGTTGACTATCGGTGTTATAAAATGCAACCCTTCACCGTAAACTTCTCCAGTTACCCTGCCAAACTCTAAAAGAATTCCACGCTGGCCAGGGCCTACGATTACTATAGAGTTCAATGCAAGGACAATTAAAATAACCAGCATTAGTAGAGCCACAATATACTTGCCTGCACCTTCGTTTGCATTGGATTTTTCATATGTTGGTATTGTTACTCTTGGCATATGTAGTGTATGAGCGTTACATATAAAAAGATGATTTAAGGCATATAACCAAAAGATTGGATGCTCCCGTCGGGAAGTATGATATGACTCTATGATGTCCCTTGTTTTAAGGAGGTATTGTATAAATATTATTTAATCCTAGCATATATAAAGATTATTATGGTAAAACTGCAGCAAATGAAGCAAGGGCAGTTTATGGTATCCGTGCCTAAGGAATATGTGAAACTAAAAGGCTGGAGGAAAGGCCAAGAGCTGGCTATGGGCTTTGATCACGAGGGTAATATAGTTTTGAAGGAAGTGAAATGAACCTAATGTCTAATTTTATTTGCAAGGGTTTCAAACGCTTGAGCTAATTCATCAGCCCCTATGATTGTTATTTCTGATAGTTTCTGAAGAAGGGTATTGTCCATTTTAGATAATTTAGAAAATAATGGAGTCACGTTATCCAGTTGCTTTCTAACTTTATTGTTTTCCCTTTTATATTGTAATGCAACAACAGAACCAAATTTTAGAAATAATAAACAACCAGGCAGGAATTTCTGCATATTCAATTCCGCGGTCTTATTTGTAATCATTGCTTTATTATCTAACCCTCCGAATTTGGTGCCAGCCCATATTGCCGCGAGATCTGCCTCTCTCAGAACCTCTCCAAGATTGGTCATTTCAGCATCTGTTAAGGTGCCTATAACATTACGGTTAAGATATTTGGCAAGACCATTAAAATTAACCGATATGAGTTTCTTTGCCCGGTCGCCAACCCATAATGTTTTTTTATTAACAAGACCCTCTTGTTTCAATTCTTTGATTATTTCAAAGACTTTACCGCTTCTAATTTTTGGAAGCATATCATATCCAGTCATGCCCCCCGCGGGGATTCTTGAGCTTTTCAACAATTCCGCGAATACAGCGGTCCCTTGCTCTGTATTCAATATATCTGCTTTTGTTCTCATAATATAAACCATTTTTGAAATATAACCTATATAGGTTATATAGCCTCTAATATATAAGCCTTTAATGGAACAAGAAAAACGCCAAGCAATTATGGTTTTCCTATTACCGAGTGTCATATCGGCCCTGCGTGAGAAGAAGCAACAAACAGGTGTTGCAATTGGCAGACAAATAGAAAGCGCATTGAGGGGTTCTAAATGAAGACACTCAAATTTGATACCATGCAGGGTTTGCTTTTACTTGTGGACGAAATCGCCAAGAAGAAAATTGAAAAGGAAAGAGCGGAGGGCATGGACAGGCCCTCCAAAGGAAATGATTTATATGGAAAAATTAGATCGCAAGATTGATATCCAATACCTATCGCCAGTTGAGAAGGTTGAATCAGCCCTAGAAAATTCTCCTCTGGCCGTTTCCGTCAACGGCCTTTGCATCTTAACGGGTTTGCCGGCTTGGAGAATTATTCCTATTTTAAAAAATTTGAAACGAAGGAAAAGAGTCGAAATTGTAACTGCGAAAAAATCTACTTACTGGAGGGCTCGCCAATGAATCCCGAAGGCTTCCCAATAAATGTAAAACATAGTCGTTGGTTGCCAATCATTACTTCAAGGCCGTTTGATTCTAGAATCGATAGAGAGATTGCCCAAGACAGAGCGTTTAGAGTCTGCAAAAGAGAGGCATGGGGATTTAGCTGTTCTGTCTGGATTTTCAAATCTGAGGAGACAGGAAAATGACCGAGATACCCAGCCAATTACAGCAGCCTCAATTTAGATTCTGCAGGATCCCGACTGGAAAGAAATTCCCCCCGTTGGATAAAGAATGGCAGAATAAAAACAATTTTGCCTATGACGATCCTGCATTGGTGAACCATTTGATAAATGGTGGAAATTATGGAGTATGCTGTGGTTATGGCCAGCTCGCAGTTGTCGATTGTGACGAGCAGGAGCTTGCACACGCAATAGAAAAATTGCCCAGGACTTTTACTACAATGAGCCCCAATAGGAAGCTGCCCCATTATTATTTTATAATTCCTGAACTGAGGAAAAAAATAATTTTTAAAACCGATGAAAAGCACCTAGGGGAGCTGCAATTCCAAGGGCAGTATGTTGTGGGTGCTGGCTCGCTGCATCCAAACGGGAGCAGATATGCAGTCATTGATGATATCCCAATAGCGGCCATAACGCTCAAGCAACTCCTAGGTGTCACGCAAGATTTTAAGCGGACGGAATCCGCTCCCAAGGAGCCGGGTGTGAATAAGAATTATGTAAATAAAGGTTTCCCAATAGAGCGTGTCGTTGATTTATCCAAGCTTACGCAAAGGGACGAAAATGAATTTTTCGGCTCGCATCCGGCACATGGCAGCACGACAGGACAGAATTTCTGGGTGAATCGAAGAGATAATACATGGTATTGTTTCCGCTGCTGCAGTGGGGGCGACCCATTGACGCTCATTGCTGTTTTGAAGGGAATCATCGAATGCCATGAATCCAAGCCAGGGGTGTTCAAGCATGGCTGATAAAAAATCACCTCTGGACCTTAAAAATATCGCCAGCATGGTGAGGTTGCGCATCAAGGTGCTCCATCTTAGCGACCCAGCTGAAATCCTGCAGTCCATAGAAAAAGAAAGAAAACTTAGCAAAGATGATAAAAAGACTGTCCTTGTGGCTGCGGAGAATGAGATATTATACCAGCAGCAAAAAGAACACATACGGAAGTTCCGGGAAACAGTAAGGGCTGCCAATCAGGAATTGGGGCTAGTTGCCTCCAACGAGGTGGGGTTATATTTTGATTTCGGAGATCTGTTA
>CAYIDG010000048.1:0-5687 GCA_964362055.1 uncultured archaeon
CTGAATAGAATGTTATCGTCGGCTTTCAAGACTTTAGCTCCTGGCGATGGGGGAAAACCGGATCTTCTGTGCATGCCATCATTGAAGGAACCCAACAGTTTGGCATGTGCTACAAGATATTCCCACCTGTCTACAGGAAATTGTTCTGTCAAAGGCTTGCCGCTTTTCTGGAACTCGCTTACAGAATCCGCCCGCTCGAAATATTTATTGGCAGTCGTTATTTCTTCCACATTTGCAATCAGCAGACCTTCACTGGATTGCAGCTGGACAAACTGGCCTGTCCTTACAGGTATACCCTTGTTTCCATGCAGGACAAACCAGAATTCACTGCTGCTTGGGCCTTCTTGGTTGGATATTACTGTCCCTATCTCCTGCATAGAATTTAAATTACCATACAAAAATAAAAGCATGACAATCAAGTTTGTTACAAACTATCCTGCAGCATTTATAACCGATAAAAGAATATTGGTAATTTCTGATTTACATATTGGATTAGAGACGGAATTGCTTAGATCAGGAATAAAAATACACAAACAGATAGAAAAATTCAAAGAAATAGTTGACAAACTTATTGATTTAACCAAAGCTAAAACTTTAATAATCCTGGGTGATGTAAAGCACAAAGTTCCTGGTGCATATTTCCAAGAGCTGAAGGATATACCAAAATTCTTGGAATACTTTTCGACAAAAGTTAAAGTGTTTGTAATAAAAGGCAACCATGACGATGGTATAGAATTGCTGATACCGAAAGGCGTGAAATTGTATGGCAGCAGAGGTTTCAAGATTGACAAATATGGCTTCTTCCATGGGCATGCCTGGCCAAGTAAAAAACTAATGCAATGTGATTTTCTATTTATGGGTCATCTGCAGTCTGCAATAGAATTCAAAGATAAATTAGGCTATCGCTCACGGCAGCAGGCTTGGCTAAAAACAAAATTAAATCAAGAAATAATCAAAAGGAAATACAATACCAGGAAAACTGGAAAACTAAATCTAATAGTATTGCCAGCCTTCAATAAACTGACAGGAAGCCTAAATGTTGTTGGTGACAAAAAATTAAGCGGACCATTACTTACCAATAATGCTTTTACCCTGGATGAGTCGAGTGCCTATCTTTTAGACGGCACTTACCTAGGCGATGTAAAATCACTCAAAAAGAGATTTCAAAAGCTCCTGCTCGCCAGCACTTAAGTGGCTGTAGAACTGCCTTAGGATCTTCAAATCACTTTCGCTGATGACAGAAACCAGCTTATCGCCTTCAAATATGTGCCTGCCTACAGTTGGTTCACCCATGCTAACCGCAACCCTGTCGCCCTTCTTAGCCTCTGGTATAGTCTTGCCTTCCTTTTGCATCTCCTTTACCCTTCCCACAACCTTTCCGTCGGTTCTCTTCATTGAAACACCCTGTCTCAAAACCCCGTTAATAATCTCCACGCCAAACACGGCTGGAGAATGCTGCCTGAATATCGTGCCTTGCAGAATCCTTACCTCGCATGGCCTCGCCACATCTTCTAACTTTTCCTGCATGCTTCTTGATATTTCCTTGACACACCATTCCCCGTATTCTTCCAAAAGCCTGTAGATGACATTGTTCTCAAAAATTCTTACACCCAAATCCTTGCTAAAAGCACCTACTTCATCAGGAACTTTCTGATTGAACACAAGGATAACCTGCCTAATGCTATCTGATACATTTTTGGCTTCGAGCACATCCTGCCTTGTTGCATTGCCTACCTCAGCATCCTTTATCGGAATCTCCCGCTCCTTCAATAATTTTACCATTGCCTCCAGGCTTCCAAGCGTATCCACCCTAACCGTTATTCCATCGGAGCTCTTCTCATAGATTATTTCTTCAACCTCCTTCTGAACCAGTTTTTTGGCAGCTTCTACTTCACCTTCAGACTTTACACCAACCACAGGCGAACCTGCAATCACATCATCCAAACCTACGGCAGAAATCTTCACACCAGATGCAGCTATCACCTCGTCAACATAGTCAAACTGCTTCTCAACCCTCAATTCCTGCAAAGGTCTTGGCTCCAATAAAGTCTTGATTTTGGTGACTATGGGATTTCTGCCGCCAATTATCAAGTAGTCTCCTGTCCTGATTCTGCCATCGTACAAAATGACGTCGATAGTCGTCCCAAGCCCTCTTACATCTTTAATTTCAAGGACAGAGCCTTTTGCCAATTCAGACAGCTGCAATTTGTCCTTTAAGAATTGCTGTGCCAAACCTGCCAGCATAAGCAGAACTTCTGGTACGCCTTCCCCGGTAGCTCCTGAACATGGAACTATTGCAACTTGTTTAGTAAAATTATTTATCCTGTCAAACCTCTCTGATTCTATGCTTCTATCAGCCAATTGAGCCACCAACCGATATAGTTTATTTTCCAGTTCGTCTTTCACATCATCCCGCTGCTTGACAAAACTATCAGAGAAAGAGCTTTTCTTATTTGGATACCATCCAGGAATTCTATCTATCTTTGTTGCGGCCACGATAAATGGGACTTTAAATTGCTTCAAAAGATTAAGCGACTCGTCTGTCTGCTGTTGAAAGCCTTCGATAATGTCAATAACAAGAATAGCTAAATCGGCGACACTGCCGCCGCGCTTCCTTAATGTAGCGAATGCGGCATGGCCAGGCGAATCTATTAGCAATAACCCGGGAATTACTATTTGTATTTTAAACTTCTCTAGAAGTGGCCCACATATTTTTTTGACAGCTGATGTAGGTATATTAGTTGCGGAAATAGATTGTGTTATCTGACCTGGTTCGGATAAGGCGATAGTACTTCCTCTAATTTTGTCAAGAAGCGTTGTCTTACCATGGTCGACATTTACGGTTGTTTTCAACAATGTCCGACTGTGACCACTATAGGGCTTCTTATTTTACTGTCCATTTTATTTCACCCACTTTTGCATAAGTTCTACCACTTGTAAAAACCCCTTACCACTCTCAGTTAAGTAGTGTCTGTATAATCTTTTAACTTTAACTCGTTTTAGAAAACCTAGTTTTACTAAGGTTAATAGACAATCGTTTGCATTTCTTTCACCGCCACCAAACAACCCAACGTAATCTTTATAGGTTATGTCATTTAATTTAGATAGCTGCTCAAGCCGGATTAATGATTTGACATACTGGTTATTCAGAAAGCCAGTAAAAAATTTATGATTCTGGTAATCTTCTAGAAATGGTCTACAGTCAGTTAACTGAAGAATTTTATAGTAATTTTTCCAACCATTTATTTGTATAGCTCTTCTGCCTTCTTTTCTCGCCGGTGCTTCATTTACGCCTACATTCAAGCACTTTAAAACTTTCAGATAGTGATCAAGTTCATTAGATCTAGGATTAAACCCTATGCTGACAAGTGCAATTGAACCATTAGAACGCAAAACTATACTCCCATCCCCACTTAAAAGACCTCGGAAGTAAAGTCGAGCTAAATCTTTTTGTTTCTCTACCATGGGCTTTATTGTTTTGTTTAAAAGTTGGATAACGATATTTTGGAAAATTTTGTTATTAAGCCGTAATGAGTTAACACCGTATCCAGAAGACGAGTTCTCAGACAATCTGTAAGTTGTACCTTGCCTTATTGTTATTCTGTCTCTTTTGATTTTTAAAAAGTTATTCCAAAAGTCTTTTAACGTATTAATTAATTTTTCGTTTAAGCTGCTTCTCCAATAGGTTATTTCACATTTCCACTCACCTCTAGGAATTCTCCAAATTTCATTAAAATAATCTAACACCAGTTTAACAAAGAACGGAGAAGAATTTGTAAAACCAAAAGTAGATTGCCGAATAGATTTATCTGATTCAGCTTGTATTAATCCAAAAATTGTAAAGTCATCTTCATCAAGCGGAATTTTTTGAGGAAGGACAATGGGATTAGGTTCAAATCTACCATGCCCCGTTTCATACCAAAGTTTAATCGTATCTTTTAGTTTTTGGTACTGCAGTTTGTAAGTATATTTGCCGCTCTGACCTTCTATTTCAACATTCTTAATAAAATCGGCTAAATTGAAAATCATTTTAATCACTGCTTTATTCCATCTCACTTATAGACTTTTATCCTCTATATAGTATAGAGTTTTAAACTATATAAACTTTACTGGTTAATTATATTATAGGATGCCTAAGAAAAAGGGTTTTGACGAAGAAAAATATCAAGAGGTTATATTTAATTTATTATCGAAATATCCTTTTATGTCGACTTCCGAAATTTGTGATAAGCTGAATATGGGTTATGAAACGGGATTAAAATATCTTAACCAGTTAGCTAAGAAAGGAAGAGTTGAACTAAGAGAAATCGGTACTAAAAAGTTTTGGTATAAATAATTCTGTATGAAATTTGTTCAAATAAGCTAGAAATGAAAAATTATGTATATGGAGCAAATAAAAAATAATTTTTAATTAACCTAGAATCTCAGTTGGTGAGATTGAGTTTATCATTTACCTGTTGGACAATCTTTTTTCTAAGTTTGTATGTGTTGCCGTGCATGAGATATCCGAACCATCCTTCCAGCATTTTATTCATACCACTGGAGGAAGTACTCTCTCTCTCTGAGCGTCAATGTATAGATATTGTTCAATCTTCTTTCAAATTTCCTCAAATTGCTTTTCCTAGGCAACTTATAGCAGTAAAATTCCCTGAACCCCAGAAAGTTTACTCCGTTGTGCAGGGGAATTATCTTTGACTTGTCTGGATGCAATTCTAGCTTCAACCTCTGCTTTAGGAAATTGTTTATCAGCCATTTGTACAATAGAAGTTTCTCCTTTGATCTGTGGAGAATGATGAAATCGTCAACGTATCTCATGTAATATTTTGCTCTCAGATTATGCTTGACATAATAATCCAACTCGCTCAGATATACGTTGGCGAAGAACTGGCTCGTGAGATTACCTAGTGGCATCCCCTTTCCTTTCACGCTGAAATCGTGGTTGTCAAGAATCGTTTTTATTAGTTGCAGTGTTTTATCCTCTTTGATTTTCTTCCCGATAATTTTCATTAGAATTTCCAAATCTACAGTGTCAAAATAATGCTTTATGTCTGCTTTCAATGCATAACTAACTATCATATTACCGTCTTTTGCGTTTTTTAGTAGCTCACCATTCCTGCTGACTTTTCTTTTGAACTCATCAAATCTTTTCAGTCCTAAATGAGTGCCTTTGTCCTTTCTGTTTGCAAATGTGTCGTAAATGAAAACTTTTTCGAAGATGGGTTCGATAATATTGCAGATGGCATGATGAACTACCCTGTCCCTGAATGCGGATGCATGGATTACTCTTGTTTTCGGATCACGTATTATGAATCGCTTTAATGGTTTTGGCTTGTATGCTCGCGTTTCAAGTTCCAACTTCAGCTTCGCTAATTCATTATATAGATCTGCCTCAAACTCCTTTACATACCATTTCTTAGACTTTCCCTTTTTGGCTTTATTGAATGCAGTCTTTAGGTTTTCTATCGAGCAAAGCTTCTCAAATAGATTGCTGTGAGTTTTCATAAAAATCCCGGGCAGTCTGGGTTATTCAACAGGGCACCCCTGTTGGAGTTCAGGTCCTTAATGGATTTCCTGTTCTCAGGCTCCCTGTTCGAGTTCAGATTCGGCCTTTCGTGAATCATTTTCTCACGGTTCCTGAAGTCCCAGTGGAGCTTGAAGTTAGCCAATTCACCAAGTTTTCACTGCGG
>CAYIDG010000049.1:0-5684 GCA_964362055.1 uncultured archaeon
AAATTTCT
The DNA here is from genome assembly GCA_964362055.1 of uncultured archaeon. Classification (GTDB taxonomy): domain Archaea; phylum Aenigmatarchaeota; class Aenigmatarchaeia; order CG10238-14; family SCSR01; genus JACQIA01. The sequence goes on from CAYIDG010000049.1 coordinate 9, forward strand.
GCAATGCATTCCTTACAGTGGAATACGGGTCCTTGCTGTCCTCAACATAGACTGGCACTCCAATCTGCTTGCCTATCTGCTCTATTTGCTCTGCAGCAGCGGGGCGATGGTAGTCCAGCCCTATGAATGCGGGCTTCAGTCCTTGTTTCGTGAAATATTTTCCGAGCTTGCCGACTGTAGTTGTCTTACCGCTACCGAACAGTCCGACCAACATTATTCTTTTCTTTCCAAGCAATGCTGATGGCTTACCACCCAAAAGCATCAACAGCTCTTCATAGATTACTTTCAGGACATGCTCCCTAAGCGTCAATCCGGAAGGAATCTTTTCTTCTATACATTTTTTCCTTATGCCTGATAAAAGCTCTTCGGTCAGTTTCACATCAACATCAGACTGCAACAAAATCTTTTCCATGTCCTGCAGGATTTCTTCTATGGCTGATCTATCTATAGTAGTGCCAGTTACCAGTTTCCTGATTAAATTGCTCAAACCCTTGCCCAATCCGGATAGCATACTAAAAACTAATCAACTGGAACTTTTAAGTGTTTGCACCAAGTAAATTACCTACAAACTTTTCCCTGCTGAATTTTTCCAAATTTTGGTATTCTTGGCCCAATCCCAGAAATAAAATTGGCTTGTTCAATTCATGAGTGACTGACAGTATTGCCCCCCCTTTCTCGTTCACATCAACTTTTGTGAAAATCAATGCATCCACACCAACTTCATTAAACATCCTGGCCTGCATGAGTGCGTCATTGCCTGTCAAGGAATCTATTACAAGGATTTTCAAATCAGGCTTGTTGACTCTGATAATCTTTTGCATCTGGTCCAGCAAATTTCTATTGGTATGCGCCCTTCCTGCCGTATCAACTAGCACGAAATCTATTCCATTTGCTTTGGCATGCGCTATTGCATCGAATGCCACTGCCGCAGGGTCGGCTTCATACCTGTGTTTAATCACTTTCACTCCTATTTTTTTCGCATGCTCTTCCAACTGCTCGATAGATGCAGCGCGAAACGTATCGGAAGCGGCAAAAACGCATGAATAGCCTTTGTCAATAATCATCTTGCCTAATTTCGCCAATGATGTGGTTTTTCCAGAACCGTTAAACCCTAATAACAATACAGTAAGGGGTTTCTTGCTTTTAACTAAATCCTCCAAATCCAATTCCTTGATGTCCAATATATCCAGCAGACTGTTTCTCAAAGCATCTACAACAATTTCCCTGTCCTTTCCTTTCTTAATCTCCTTCCCAACCAAAGACTGCAACAAGTCCTGCTTTATCTTAACAACAACCTCAACCGCCACATCCGCCTCTATCAAGTCTATTTCCAACTCATCCAATATCGGCAGCAAATCCTTCTCTGCCAGCTTCTTTTCAATTACAGCCTTCCTTATCTTTTCCTTGATTCTCTTGAAAATCGACTTGGTTTCTTCGGGCTTTTCTTTAACTTCCGTTAATCCTAATTCTATCTCTTCAACTATCTCGGGTATTTCCTCCTTTACTGTCTCTACCTGCTCAAGAATCTCTTCAGGGGGTTTCTCCTCCGCCTTTTCAATTACTTCCTCAACCTTCTCTACAGCCTCTTCCTTCTTCTTCAATTTGCCAGAAATTGATTCGACTACCTTTGCTAATTTCTTCTTCAGAATGCCGAACATTCAACCAGCCTGCTGCAATTTATTAGCCATTTCCTGTATCTCAGGGCCCAGCTGGTTCATCGCATTGGAAACTTTTGCAATCTCCTGCTGCACTTGATTGATGAAATTTTCAATCTCCCTTTTCCTTTTGTCCAGTACGATTTTGCCTTCTTCAGTAGTCTTCTCCAAGGCGACATTAGCTCCGATTTCCACAATTAGTTTGTCCTTGTCAATGGCTTTAGCCACCTTGTAGGCTTCACTGCCAATGGGAAACATTACCTCTCCATCGGATTTTTCCAAGTCGTCCATGCTGTTCAATGTGGACTGCAATTCCATTATCTTATTTATCAGCATATCCCGTTGTTTCACCAGGCCATCCACTCTGGCTTCCATGACCCTGTAAGTAAGAATTTTCTCCTGCAAATCCTTCTCAGTCATATAATCTAATGTTATGCTCAATGTTTTTATACTCACTTATTTTATTTCGTGACTGACTCGCTCTATTAGATGATTTATAAAGAAGGTAATTTTTCTACTTTTATTGGTCTGCTTGCAAAATCTCTTGTAAATTTTATTGGAAGGCTTCCTATCGAAAGTGACCCAACTTCCTTACAATATCCTGGTCTGTAAATTATTCTAACATAATCTCCAGCTGATACATTTGGGTGTCTAGTAACCAATCTATACACCTCATAATCAGCACCACGGATAAACACATCCTTATAAGGAGTTGGTGTTTTACCGTCATTCCAGCTTGATGCTGCGGCTTGTGTAATTCTAGTTACCTGTCCCCTAACTTCATCAAATAACCCAAGTTGAATTCCAGTCCAAATTAAATATTTTTGCACAATTATAAATATCATAAATAAATTTATATCTTTAATTTCCTCCACTCGCCGAAGTTGTTTTTTATTTGGTGTGATAGGTCTTCTATAATGTCACAATGGGACAAATCAAAAGTATTACGATCGTAATACCCCATATGAATGGGTACTACCTTTTAAATCGAGAGTCTAAAATCCAAACCTGAACCATCCTTTCTTCGGTTCCTGCTCTTCCCTTCGTTTCATCATCTGTTTTAAAGGTTGCAACAATTCGAATACTATCAGGTGGAAAATATCTATCTAGATGTCTTTTGAAACATTCTTCATCTACCTTTAATGGTGGATTTAGACGTATATTTGGGTCTCCAATCTCAAAAATTGATGTTTGTGTCCTACTAGGTCTTGGAGTATATTTATCGTACACATAACTTCCTACAAAGGTGATTAATGCTAATGCTCCTAATGTTCCTAGTGCTACAAGTGATTTATAAAGCATTCTCATATCTTATTTTTAACCATTAACTTATTAAAACTTCTGTCGCCGCACTCACAAAAACACTTTTTCTAATTTGGTGAAATAAAACACTCTGCTTCACAGTCCTCATTTTATTTGTAGAATATAACACTGATTAATTAGAAGACAAATTATTAAATATGAAGCCTTTAACCGCACTCATTTCAATTTTGCTAATCTTTGCCATTTATTCTACCCTTGTCTTGGCCCCTGATTTATTGACATACGAGCAGTCTGTTGATACAGTTTGGTGGAACGACACGGTTGTAGTCAATGGCTCTGCCAGGTACAACAACGGCACGGGCATTTATAATGCCAATGTGAACATCACTGTCGGCAGCGTAAGGTGCAATAATACTACAGACTCCACAGGAAATTACACGTGCAGATTCGCCGCACCGCAGGAAGTTGGCAAATACAATGTCTCGATAAACATAACGAACAGCACAGGCCCGAGCGTGACTAATGCAACCACTTTGAATGTGAGGCTGAAATACGGAGATACACCGATTGGGACAGTGGACAGGGTTGTCTATGAAACGCCCATCTTCATCCAAGAGATGTCCGGAAGGATAAGGGTATTGCTTGCCAGGATTATGGTCTGGCGCACTTAAACGCTCAACCCAAACTCTTTTCTAGCCACATCTTTCAGAATTCTTATCATATTTACCAGCTGGCTTTTCTTCACAGCCACAGCACCGACTGACTTGAACTTGCTGCTGGCCCTGATCAGGTGGTCGTGCTTGGTTTGATTTAATCGCACAAACTCCTCCTCGCCCTCGTACCTCGGCTGCTTGAACACGTCAATCCATATCTTATCCCACTCATCCAAATCAATCCTTCCAATGAACTTGCTCGGACCGATTGAATAGTATATCTTCGCAGGACCCTTCTCATCGTAGTTTACCTTCTTCTCTGTCAGCATCCTCTCGCACAGTTTCGTCACTGTATGCCTGTTCAAATCCAGCTTCCTGGCAATGTCATGTATCGTCATCCCCCTGATACTGCCGTTCAGCACATCCAGAATCCTTCTTGCGTTCTTTGTATCGTATTCAACTTCCTTGGTTGTCTTGAACTCCATAATAGCCACTTTAATTATTATTACTAAATGTCTAGATATTTAAAGCTTCCGTTGGCCGAAATAAGGCAAAATAAGCCGATTTCCCAACGCTACAGGCTGGTACTGCCTTGCTTGCCGAAAGCATCGGAAGTCTACCCTCGAAAACCTTAACTTATATTAATGTATAGGTATTAGTAGAGGTGATTAAATGACTACTATAACTGTATACCATTGCAGTGAACTGCCGGATGTTGCTGAGATATGCAACAAGCTAAACGGCAAGAAGAATGGTGATAGATGGTTGACTGCCAGACCGAACAAGTACAACAGAAACGAGGCTTACATCCTATATTGGCAGTATGAGGATATATCGGATGTGATAAAAGGCGTTGACGATGAAGAGGACGCCAGCGAGATAGTCGGGGTCCTGAAGCAGAATGGGAAAGATAGAATCCTGAGGAGGGTTTATTGCTACATCTACCTGCTGACGAACACCCTAGAGATCTATACTGGGGATAACAGAGCGGCAGAGATAGCTAATGCTATAGGAAAGGCGCTTGGAGTTGAATTCTTTCCAGTAAAGTTGAAATCAGAAGACCTACAACGGATATATTCGCAGCATTCATTGGAACTGAAACAGGTGATGTTCAAGAACATACACGGCTTGATGTACGAAATACTAAGGGGCAGTGTGCTTGACAGCAACGAGAAGTTCAAACAATATCTTCAGTCATTTCCAGACTGCTTGCGGGTAATCAGCTTCAGGCCGAAGATACGCTTCCTAAACGGGAACCAGAAGTATCAAGTTACAATCAACGGGGATAGAGGAACCATCAAACTCTCTAGCAATGGTGTCTTCAAATGGAGACCTAGATACGAAATACGCCAACTGACATTCCTGGTGGCGGCAACTCTTGGATTGCTGAGGTGAGCAAGATGAAAAGAAGCTCTATTTTTAGGTGCTTAAGATGACTAAGCTGAAAATTTATTTAGATACAAATTTTATTTATGATTATTTTCAAAGAAAAGTTCAAGAATTAACAAATGGTAAGAAATTTTTTGAAATTGGAAAATTGACTTTTATAGAAGATAATTTAAAATTTATAGAAGCATATACTTCATTTTTTACTTTAATAGAAATTGCAAATAGGCTTAAAGAAGAATTCAAGCTTACACCCGAAGAAATAATTCAACTAATAGAAGATTTTACATCAAGTTATAAAATAACAATTTTAGATAACGTGGTTCTTACTAAAGATACGCTAACTTGGTTTTTATCTAATATTTCGTGGAAGGACTCAATACAATTGAACATAGCTAAAAATGAGGGACTAGTTTTTACAACAGAAGATGAAAAACTCTTTAGGAAGGCGAGAAAATTTTATACAAAAGTCTTGAAATTCAAAGGACTAAAAAGGAACATAGAATTAATTAAAGCTTCCCTTTTTGCTTCTTCTCTTTTAAAATTCTTCCCATTTTTTCAAAAATAGGTCTGACTTCTTCCCAACTAGTTTTACCAGTCGGTATAAATACACGTACCATATGCCCGTTTAATTCTTTCCATTCAGTTCTTCCTTCTAATTCCAATTTCGACATTCCAACCACTATTTTGTTATTTACTAGTTCTCTTATAAATAGATT
>CAYIDG010000050.1:0-5591 GCA_964362055.1 uncultured archaeon
GTGTGCTCTTCCGTTCTTGACGAAACCATCGATATAATGGCTCTATTATGTTATAATGGTTTTTTCAAGCTGATTCCTGTTCCTGCGAATGCATACGTAGGCAAGGAATTCAAAGACGGCATTCTGAAGATAGAAGTTGTGAAATAATTTAGAAATTGCATGCTTGCTGTTGATGCATTCTTTTGAAGCTCGAAGTCAAGAAATTATTTGTGTCGCAGCTGCGACATTCGTACAAGATGTAGAACGTTCTACAATGCCCCAGATGGGACAAGGCAAAAGTATTACAATCGTAATACTCATATAAGAGAGAAAGTCATGGAAAAGAATTACGATGAAAATTTCACGGGCAAGGAAATCGAATTGATAGACAGGCTGATAGATGAGAGTATAAAGAAAGGTAAGCTTATTAGCAAAGAAGAATTGTTCAAGGACTTGAAATGAAATTTGAAGTGAAAGCCACCGAATCCTTTCAGCAATATCAAATCAACCAGAACCTGCTTCTGTTTAATCGCGCCCGCCGACCGCATAATATAAAACAAGTATAAAGATATTTCGTCTAAATAAGTCCTAAATCCATCCCTTTTTCTTAAAAACAAACACCATGAACAAAGACAGTATAAAAGTAGCTATTGTAAGAATATAAGAAAATTCAACAGATTTGAACTCCTGAAGCGGGAAATTCTGGCCATAGTAAGTGAATATCAAAGTCGGGACTGCAACTACAACTGTCAAAGCTGTAAGTATTTTAACTACATCCGAAAGTTTTTCTATTCGTATGTTCAACTGATGCGACACGGCAGCACGATAGGAGTTGGTTGCATCCGTCAGAACTTCCCTGAAGATGGAAATGCTGTCTATCTGCTTTGTTAAATCGTCTATCAACTCATCCAGATAATTCTTTGTCGTGTCTGTTACGAAAGGCAAAGTTGATCTTTTAAGCACATACAGAACGCTTCTTTCGTACCAAAGCAGACGGTTGAAGGTGGTCAGTTTTGATTTAAGCTCTATTATTTGCTTCAGGATATCCTCCGAAGGCTTTTCTAAAATCATCTCCTCCAAATGCGACGAATGGCTATCTACGATTTCGACATACGATAAGTAATTTTTTATTATCTCATCCAGCAACACATAAAGGACATAGGAAGGCGAGTCTGTCTCTGCCTTATGCAGGCTTTCCTTTGTCTTGCCAAAGGCAGGCACGTCTGCTATTCTTACTGTTATTATATAGGTCTTGGTAAAGACAATTGCGATCAATGACAGCATTTTCAGGTCAAATTCCCCAGAGAAACTGGAAAAGTAGAATATGGCTGTGTCTTCAACCAGGCGTATGGATGAAAATGTCGGCAGTTCTGTTGGCTTGATCAGGTTTTTCGATATATCGATTTTTTGTGCCAAGGCTGCTATCTCCTCGTCAGTAGGATCCTTGACATCCAGCCAAACATTATGCAATTTTAAATCTCGCAATTCATCGATGGTTATAGCCTTTTCCTCGTTGTCTACCAAATCCACAAGATTCAGCATGAGTAATATTTGGAATGTGTATTTAAATTTTTACAAGAGCTTAGCAGCAGTTGTGATTATCAAAATTCCGAGGAAATTAAAGAAATAGGAATACATCAAAAATTTCTTGGGTCTGAATTTTATCATACCAAGCATGCCTGCTCCCAATTCGTCAGGCAAAGGGGAAGCGATTATAAGACCTGCTATAAGAGGTATATAGTATTTCAAAACCTTCGATTTCCTAACAGCTTTGATAGTATTATGCATACTACGCTTTATTGTCGGGAATTCTTCCAATTCCTTTACAAAAGTGTTTTTTACGAAACGGTAAATTATATAGTCGCTTAAAACAGCACCTGCAGCTCCTGTTAATGCAAGCAATAGGGGATTCAAAGTTTCTCCTAGGACAAATAAACTGACTGTAGCGGGCGCAACGGTTAAGGTATATGTATAAAACATGCCTACAATAAAACTGCCTAGATAGCCGAAGTTTCCTAGACTGGAAATTAAATCATGTGTGTATTGTGATGTTAAGAGAATATAGGAGAGTAATATGCTAAGGATGAATAAAATTGTATTTCTATGTGTCCATGTATATTCTCCAATTAAATGGCGTATGAAACTTTTGATTTCCATTAATGAGATATTGATTTTTGATACGATATTTTTATAAGCCTATGCATATAATTATTCTGGAGAATAAAAATGGGCTTCATAAGAACTGCTGCATTGCTGGGTTTGTTAACAGGAATTCTCCTAGTGATAGGATTCTTATGGGCTGGGATACAGGGTATGACAATTTTCTTCGGTATTGCTTTGGTTATGAATTTCTTAAGTTATTGGTATTCAGATAAAATTGTGCTAGCGATGTACAGGGCTAAACCAATTTCAAAAAGTGATAAGCCTAAGTTACACGATATTGTTGAAAATATTGCAGGAGAGATGAATATGCCTAAACCTAAGTTGTATTTGGTTAACTTACCGATACTTAATGCGTTCGCTACGGGTAGAGATGTTAAACACGCAGCTGTTGCTGTTACTTCTGGATTGATGAAGCATTTGAACTGGGATGAAATAGAAGGGGTAATATCGCATGAATTATCGCACGTTAAGAATAGTGATACGTTAACATCAACAATAGCTGCTACGATTGCTGGGACTATTGCCTATATTGCGCAGATGGCTTGGTGGGGTGCATTTGGTGGGGAAAGAAGGCAAGGTGGTAGTGCTATTCTATTGCCTTTGATAATTTTGGCGCCGTTGGCTGCCACCTTGATACAGTTGGCTATCACAAGAACTAGGGAATATGCTGCGGATAAAACTGGTGCCTTAACTTCCAAGAAACCGTTGGCATTAGCATTTGCATTAGACAAGATATCTAAAGTCGCAACTAATTATCCTTTAAAAGGGAATTCTGCAACAAGTCATCTTTTCATAGTCAATCCCTTTAGAGGAGATGCTCTGGTAAATCTTTTCAGCACCCATCCACCTGTCCATGAACGTATCAGAAGATTGAAGGAAATAGCTAAAGAAATTTAGATGTTAACTTGAAATTTTTTCTTCTATCCTTATCATTTCGTTGAGTTTTATTACCCTATCGCCTGATATACCGAATTTAACATAATCGCAGTTCAAACCTACAGCCAAATGAGCAACCAGCACATCATCACATTCAGAAGATCTATGCGACATTACTGTAATTAATTTATTTTTCTTTGCCTCTTCTATTACTTTCATCGTATCTGTTATCGTGCCTATCTGGTTTGGCTTGATTAAGATTGCATTAGCCGCTTTATGCAGTATTCCGTAGCGTAACCTTTGCAGATTCGTGGTGAATATATCATCGCCGCAAATTATTTTATTCTGCAGCCTATGGGTTAAGGTTGAAAATGAGATGTAGTCGTCTTCGTGGAATGAATCTTCTATGAAAATTATCGGATAAGTTCTGGTTAAATCTTCCATCAACTCTATTTGCTGTGTTGATGTCAGTTCTTTTCCATCAGAATAGACATAATGTTTGCCGTTCCAAATCTGCGAGGCTGCGCAATCCAAACCTATTTTCAACAGGTTTTCATTAGCTACTTTTGTCAAAATGCTTAATAGTTTTTCGTAATGCAGTGTGGTAAACCAACCTGATTCAAGATTTTTGCTGAACTTGAAATTCTTGTCATGTTCCTTCAGCATCTCTCCGACTTTGAAATATGCTGTTGCAATTTTTGATACACTATCCAGAAAAGATTTTTGGTGCACAGGTAAAAAATGGAATTCCTGTATATCGCTTTGCCCCTTCCATCCGCCCGCTACGATTGAGATTGGCCTTGGCATTGACGGCTTTTGTGATAGAAGCTGGAAGACTTCCTGGTTGTTTTCCAGTGCGAATGCCTTAAGGAATACCGATGATATGCCCAGTGAGAGATTGCCACCGATTTCCTTGAAGTCCGGAGTTTTGTCTACTATTCTCAACAGTTCATCAACCTCTTTTTGGTTCTCCAATTGCTGCGCGGTGAACTGCCTTTTGATGATGTTGAATTTCAGGATTGCTTTGTCTACAGGAAGATAGCTTACTTCGTATTTGCCCCTGCTGGTGCCTATTGGGACTGACGCTTTGACGGAACCTTTCTCTGTCTGCAGCTCCAGTTCAATAGTCTTATGAGAATTGGTTGCTAAGACTTCCCTTATTTTTAGATTTTTGACTTTCATTAAAAATGAATTTGGAATAGGGATAATTAAAGACTATGTTCTCAAAAAAGATTGCTTGTGTGATACGTATCACATCAAATTTTATGTAAAACGTTTTATACTTGGTTTTTAAATTGTCGCATATGTGACATACAATACTTTATTCAATTTCCAAAAACAAACTTCATCAACTTAGCTCCAGTATATTTCTTCAACTTCCCTTTCTTCACTGATAATTCATCAAATTTTTTGGATTTATCCTTACCTTTCCCGTACACCAAGACAGGCACAGCTCCATATTCGTGCTTACCCGTTTCAGTAGATGTAATGTGATCGGAAGTTATAACCAAAATGTTGCCAGAGTCCTTGAATGCTTCCAGATGCTTGTCAATCGCTTCTATAACTTCCTTTCTTCTGTCAAAATCCTTGTCATGCGCAGCAACATCCGTCTCCTTGATGTGGGCGAAAATAAAATCATAATCCGGCAGTGCATATTCTATGTTGTTGAAGACAAAATCCATCGTCTTCCGGTAGTTAATCCTGCCATCATCGACTATTTCCGGGACAGTTATGGAATCAAAACCGGCCAGCATACAAGTTGCTTTGATGGAACCATATTCTGAAATGGATACTGCTTTCTTGATTTTGTGCTTCTTGGTGAAATGCGGTATCAAGTCAAGAAGTTTATTGCCTGCCTCCCTTACCAATATGTAATTGGCAGCCGGTATTTTCTTCTTGGTTCTCTCCTCGTTCACTTTATGATACTCGATCAAACCATGAACCTTGTCTATGAAATCCTGGACCATTTTGGCAGAAACTATGCCGTCTGGCTTGGTTGCCGATATTCTCTTTACTTTTTCGCCTTCCTTCATAGGATCATTGCTGGTTATCTCATCGCTCAAGTTCATTTTTATGAATAAAGCAGCTCGGTGCTCGTAAGTGCGCTTGAAGATAAATGGAACTCCTATGTCTACATTCTCGTTGATGTATCTGGCTAATTCTGGTAATCCAGTAATGTTTCTGCCGACATGCCTGTCTACAACCTTCAAGTCTTTGTCAACAGTAGCAAAATTGCACCTGAGCGCCAGGTAGCCTTCCTTGTATTGTATGTCAGCGCCGACAGCTTCCAGAACGCCTCTTTTGACTGGGAATTTCTTTGGATCATAGCCCAGAAGACTTATGTTGGCAGTATGCGATACGCTGGTTCTGGCCAATTCAGTCCAGTAGCTTTTATCCAGAAGCGTCATTTCCCCTGTAACGCCGTTCTTGGCAAACCAGTCTATGTTCGGTGTGTCGGCTTCTGTCAAGGGTGTTTTATCGTCCACGGGTATGTCAGGCAAACCGTCAAGGAATAGGAAAATTACCTTTTTCTTCATCATATAATTATTAAGATCGGAAGAGCACACGTCTGA